>JAPKZP010000648.1 GCA_026393735.1 Acidobacteriota bacterium | reverse complement strand
GCCTTCACGTAATAGGCCTCGCGGTATCCGGCGCTGAGCACGAAGGTGCCCAGCATGATCCGGCGCTTGACTTCGGCCCCAAATCCTTCGTCGCGCGTGCGCTCGTACATCGCGCGCAGGTCCCGGGCATCCGCGGCGCGGAAGCCGTAGCGCACGCCGTCGTACCGGGCGAGATTCGAACTGGCTTCGGCCGTGGCAATCAGGTAGTAGACCGGGATCGACAGGTGCGCATGGGCGAGCGTGACGTCGGAGACGACTGCGCCGCGCGCGCGCATGACCTCGATGGCGGCGAGCGTCGCCTCCCGCACCTCGCGGCTCACGCCGTCGTCCAGCAGGTGGCGCGCCACGCCGACACGGCAGCCGCGGATGTCCCCGGTCAGCGCCGCGGGCCAGTCGGGAACGGACAGGGTCGCAGCGGTCGAGTCGAGCGCATCGGCGCCGGCCACGACGGCGAGCACCCGCGCCGCGTCGCGCGCCGTCAGCGCCAGGACTCCCACCTGGTCGAGCGACGACGCGAACGCGATCAGGCCCGATCGTGAGACGCGGCCGTAGGTTGGCCGGACGCCGACGCAGCCGCAGAACCCTGCCGGCTGGCGGACCGACCCACCGGTGTCGGACCCGAGCGCCACCGGCACGAGGCGAGCCGCGACGGCGGCGGCCGACCCACCGCTGGACCCGCCAGGCGTGCGCGACTGATCCCAGGGATTGCGTACCGGGCCGTACGCGGAATGCTCGTTCGACGACCCCATGGCGAACTCGTCGCAGTTGGTCTTGCCCACGATGATCGCGCCGGCGCGTTCGAGGCGCGCGACCGCCGTGGCGTCGTACGGCGGCACGAACCCGTCCAGAATGCGCGAGCCGGCGGTGGTCCGAATCCCCGCCGTACAGATGTTGTCCTTGATCGCCACCGGTACGCCTGCCAGAGGGCCCACCGCGTCGCGGTCCGCTGCCCGATCGAGGCTGGCCGCCCGCGCGCGGGCGCGATCCGTGGCGACGGTCAGGATCGCGCCGAGTACGCCGTTCGCGCCGGCGATTCGCGCCAGTGCCGCTTCCACCAGGTCAGACGCCGACTGTTCGCGGGTGACGAACGACGCCCGAATGGCGTCGACGGTGTCGAGGGGCGCCGCCATCAGCCCAGCACCCTGGGGACTCGGACCAGGCGGGGCTCGGCGACGGTGTCAGGCGCGTTCCCGAGCGCCTCGTCAGGCGGGAGCGACGGCCGCGCGTGGTCGGGTCGCTCCGGAAGCGCCGGCGACCAGACATGCGTCATCGGCGCCACGCCGTCGGTGGGCACGTCGCGCAGTTGCGCCGCGAAGGCCAGGATGGCGCGCAACTGCGTCCGATACAGGGTGGCTTCGTCGGGGGTCAGGGCGAGGCGGGCCAGGGCCGCGACGCGGGCGAGATCGAAGTCACCACGATCGTCGGGCATGGCCGATGCTAACATTCACCTTTGTGAGGCCGCAACCAATCAGGCGCGCCGCCGTCGCGGGCAGCTGGTACCCCGGCCGGCCCGAGACGCTGGCGCGTGAGATCGACGCCTATATCGCGCGGGTCGTGGACATCGTCGACGGCGACGTGGTCGGTGTCATCGCGCCCCATGCGGGACTGGTCTACTCCGGACCTGTCGCCGCGCACGCCTACCGCCAGCTCGCCGGGCGCACCTACGACGTCATCGTGCTGGTGGGGCCGTCGCACTACGTCGGCTTCGAGGGCGTGTCGGTCGTCCCGCGCGGCACATTCGAGACCCCCTTGGGCGATGTCGCGATTTCGGCGGACGATGCGGACGCGCTGATGGCGGCGTCGCCCCTCGTGCGCGACCTGCCCTCCGCGCACGTCCGGGAGCACTCGCTGGAGATGCAGCTGCCGTTCCTGCAGCGTGTCCTGCCGGGCACGCCAATCCTGCCGCTCGTCATGGGGCATCAGACCCGCAGCACGATTCAGGCGCTGGGTGACGCCCTGGCCGACGTGCTGGCCTCGCGGCGGGCCTTGCTGGTGGCCAGCAGCGACCTGTCCCACTATCACGACGCGCAGCACGCCGCGCGGCTCGACCAGGTCGTCGTGGACGCCGTGGCCCGCTTCGATCCCGAGGCTGTGGAGCGTGCGCTCACCAAGTTCCCGGACCATGCGTGCGGCGGCGGTCCCATCGTGTCGCTGATGCGCGCGGCCCGCGACCTCGGCGCGGCCGACGCGCGCGTCATGTGCTACGCGGATTCGGGAGACGTCTCCGGCGACAAGGGGGCGGTCGTCGGGTACATGGCGGCCGTGCTGGGCACCTTCGCCGCGGTGCGTTGACGGTCGTGGACGGAGGCTGGGGATGTCGCAGATGATCAGTGCCGAGGACCGCTGCCTCTTGCTTCGTGAGGCGCGGCACGCGGTGAGCGAGACGCTGGCCGGGCGCCGGGTGACGCCGCCGCCCGCCGAGGGCGTCTTTGCGCTACCGGCCGGGGTGTTCGTATCGTTCCACAAGGACGGCCGGTTGCGCGGCTGCATCGGCCACCTCGACAACGACCAGGCGCTCGCCACCGTGCTCGGGCGTATGGCCGTGGCTGCGGCGACCGAGGATCCCCGCTTCGAACCGATCACGGCGCATGAACTGGCGGCGTGCGATATTGAGATCTCGGTGCTGGGCCGGATCGAGGCCATCACCGACCCGTCAGCCGTGCAGGTCGGGCGGCATGGCCTCATCGCGGAGCAGCACGGGCGCCGCGGCCTGCTGCTGCCGCAGGTCGCAGTCGAGTACGGATGGGATCGCGAGACGTTTCTCACCCAGACCTGCGTGAAAGCCGGCCTGTCCCAGGACGCCTGGAAGCAGGGCGCCACGTTGTACACGTTTGAAGCCGAGGTGTTCGGCGATCATGGAGATCTTCCTCGTCCCTGTCGGGCATGACGGCTACGAGCTGTATTGCGAGGTCGACGACCACGTGGCGTCGAGCACGGACGCGCGCGGGCCGTGGCGGCGCAGGGCCAGCGCGGCCTTTCACGGGACGCTGGCCTACATCGAAGCGGAGCGGCGGCGCCGTCTCGAGAGCGCGGGGGGCGCGGTGCCCCGTACGCGCGGGCAACGGCTCCGTGACCGCGTGCTGGCGTGGCTGGCCGAGCGTGTCGCCGAGCAGCGGCTGCTGTGGCACCTGCGAAGCCAGACGGAGGTCACCGCGCGCTTCCCGGACGATATCGGTGCCGCCGATGCGGCGGCAGTCGTGCAGGGGTCGCTGCGCCGTGACAGCCGCCGGCATCTGGTGTGGATGCTCGTACATACGTTCGCCTACCTGGCCTCGTTGCCCCTGACCCCGCTGCCCGGGCCGAACGTGCTGGCGGTCTTCTTCTCGTTCCGCGCCCTGGGCCACGCGCTGTCGTGGCTCGGCGCCCGTCAGGGCCTGCGCCGCGTGCGGTGGCGCCATGAACCGTCCGACGCGCTGGCCGATCTGCGGCGCTTAGCCTCGCTGCATGGCAGTCCGCGCACGCAGCTGGCGCACGACGTCGCCGCGCGGCTGCACCTGCGCCATCTCGACACCTTCGTCGAGCGGATGACGCTCGGAGGCCCGTGATATACTCGCGCCGTTTGACACTCCGCGAACTCGCCGACCGTGTCGGCTGCACCCTCGAAGGCGACGGCGACCTCGTCGTCGCGCGCGTGGCCACGCTCGAACAAGCGGGTCCCGGCGACGTGTCGTTTCTGGCGAACCAGAAGTACGCGGGACAGGTGGCGACGACGCGCGCGTCGGCCGTCATCCTGGCGCTCGACGCGCCGCCCGCGCCCTGCGCCACCCTGCGGGCGGGGGACCCCTATCTCGCGTTTGCGGCGACGGTCGCGCTGCTCGCGCCCGACGACCGGCCGCCGGCCGGTGTCTCCCCGCTCGCGCACGTCGCTTCAGATGTCGTGCTCGGGCCGGGCGTGTCGATCGGGCCGTTCGTGGTCATCGGCGCCGGTTCGGTCATCGGCGCCCGCACGATAGTGCACGCGCACGCTGCGATCTACCCCGGTGTCCGGATTGGCGAGGACTGTCTCATCCACGCGCACGTGTCGATCCGCGAACGCTGTTGCCTCGGCCACCGCGTGGTTGTCCAGAACGGCGCAGTCATCGGCGGCGACGGTTTCGGCTTCGCGCCGAAGCCCGACGGCACGTACCAGAAGATTCCCCAGGCGGCCCCGGTGGTTATCGAGGACGACGTGGAGATTGGCGCGAACTCGACGATCGACCGGCCAGCCGTTGGAGAGACACGCGTCCAGGCGGGCACGAAGATCGATAACCTCGTGATGATCGCACACGGCGTGCACGTCGGCCGGAACGTGATGCTGGTAGCGCAGGTCGGCGTCGCCGGCAGCACGTCCATCGGCGACGGTTCGGTCCTCGCCGGCCAGGTGGGCGTCTCGGGCCACCTGCACCTGGGCAAGGGCACACGCGCCACGGCGCAGACGGGCATCCCGAACTCGCTCCCCGACGGCTCCTTCGTGTCGGGCTACCCCGCGATCGACAACCGCGACTGGCTGAAGTCGTCGGCCGTGTTCCGGCGGTTGCCCGACCTGCGGAAGGCCGTGTCGGACCTCGCGAAACGGCTCGCCGAACTCGAAGCCCGTCTCGACCAGAACCCGGCCGCCCGCGATCGATAGCTCGTGCCATAATCGGATTTATGGCACGTATGGGTCCGCGCCGGTCCCTTCTCGTCCTTCTCCTCGTCGCCACGTGTTCGATCGGCGCCGTCGGCGCCGGGACGCCTTCCCCGGTGACGCCGCCGCGTCTCGCCTACACCACGGCCACGCTCGAGAACGGCCTGCGGGTCGTCCTGCTGGAGGATCATTCGACGCCCATC
>JAPKZP010000168.1 GCA_026393735.1 Acidobacteriota bacterium | reverse complement strand
GACAAGGCCCGCGCCCACGCCGGGATGGATCTTATTCCCGGCAATCTCACGATGGCTGTGCGCGGTTGCGGACAGGCGGTGTGCCACGCCGCGATCATTCCGCGTATCGAACGATCGGTGATGGCGACGATGAGCGGCATCGTGACGGTCGACCGCCGCGTCTTCGGCGAGCCAGCCGGGGCCCCTGCGGGCGCACCGCCCCATGTCCAACAGCTCAGCCACGCGCCCGCGGACACGCACCTCAGGCAGCTGTGCGCATCGTGCCATCTGGGCGCGGTCAAGGTCGCTCTCGGTCCCAATGAGGAGGACACGCGAGGTGGCGGATGTAACGCGTGCCATCTTTCGTACAGCCCGGCGGCGCTTGCGGCGCTGACGCGGTACGAAGGCCAGAAAGCGAGGGGCGCAGCGCAGGCCCCGACCGTGCATCCGGCCGTGTCGCTCGACATCGGCAACGGCCAGTGTTTTGGCTGCCACAGCCGCTCAGGTCGCATCTCCACCAGCTACGAGGGCTGGCACGAGATGCACGAGCCTCCTGCCGCCGCGTCCGATCCCGCCCGGCCGGGGCCGTCAATATTCCGCACGCTGGAGGACGATCGGGTGTTCGAGCGCGTGATGCCCGACATCCATCAGCAGCGCGGTCTCGACTGCATCGACTGCCACACGTCGACCGAAGTGATGTGAGATGGCGTCGCGCATGGACGCAAGAGCGAACAGGTCCGGGTCACATGCGAGGATTGCCATGCACTCCCTGGAACCCGGTTGCCGGTCGTCGCGGCGACGCAGATCGATCCCGAGTCGCGCCGCATCGTTACGCTGCGCGTGTGGCCCGGGCCGGCGGCCAGTCACTACGTCCGGACTCCGGCGGGTGACGTACTGGTGAATGTAATGCCCGACGCCACGGGGACGCCCATCCTCGTGCGGAAGGCCGCTCAAGCCTGCGGTCGCTGTGTGTCGCGAAGGCCAGGGCCACCTCAGACTGTCCTGTGGCAGCTGTCACTCGGCGTGGGCGCCCCGTTGCCCGACTTGCCATACCTCGTTCGATCCCAAGGCCGACGCGTACGACTGGTTGAACGAGACGAATACCTCAGGGGCGTGGAAGGAAAAGGCCGGTGCGTACCTGGCCGACCCGCCGACGCTTGGCGTCCGGCGCCTTCCGGCGAATACCGGCGCGCGCCGGGAGGTCGTCGAGACATTCGTGCCTGGCATGATCCTGACGATTGACCGGAACCGTGAGGCCGGACGACCGCCGGATCCGGTCTTCCGCAGGCTCTACGCGCGCATCGAGCCTCACACGACGCGGCGGGAAGTACGCTCGTGCGAGTCGTGCCACAACGACCCTGTCGCACTGGGGTACGGGCGCGGATCATTGCGGTACGAGCGGACACCTGGCGGCGGACGCTGGCGATTCACGCCATCCTCGCCGCCCCTCCCGGACGACGGCCTGCCGGCTGATGCGTGGATTCCGTTTCTGGGGACGCGCAGCGGCATGGTGTCAACGCGAGACGACGTCCGGCCGTTCACGGCCGAGGAACAGCGCCGCATCCTCCGCGTGGGCGCCTGCCTCACGTGCCACGCGCCGACGTCGCGCGTGATCCGCGACTCCGTAAGGGATTTCGAGAGCCTGCTGGCGCGGCGCAGCCCGCGGTGCGCCCTCCCAGTCTGGGAGTGAACGGACAGCGCGGACCGGCCTGCTTCCCTACTTCTCCATCTTCGGCTGCCACACCTTCCACACATTGCCGACAAGGTCCGGGCCGGGTCTCAGTGTGAGCTGGCCGGGCTCCCAACCAGCCGGCATCGCTTCGGTGCCCTTGCTCGCACGCACGTGCTGGAAGGCCTTGATCTGGCGGATGGTCTCGGCGAACTTTCGGCCGACCGGCGGGGTAAGCACTTCCATGGCTTGAATCACGCCATCGGGATCGATGATGAAGCGTCCGCGCAGTTCGATGCCCTGATTCTCGTCCCACACCCCGAAGGCGCGTCCGACGTTGCCGGCCTGGTCCGAGGCCATGTGGAACGGCACGCCGCCTTCCACCATCTTGGTCAGTTCGTAGTCGTTCCACATCTTGTGGACGAAGTGGCTGTCGACGCTGACGGAAATCACCTCGACGCCGAGTTCCTGAAGCGCCGCGTACTTGTCGGCGACCGCCGACACTTCGGTGGCTCAAACGAAGGTGAAGTCACCTGGGTAGAAGCACAGCAGAGTCCACTTGCCGAGAGAGTCGGACAGCTTGACGTTTGTGAACGCGCCTTTGTAGTACGCCGGGGCCTGGAAGTCGGGAGCTTTCTGTCCGACGCGAGCGGTCATGACTGGGGTCTCCTTCTGGGGGATGCCTGTCTCAATTGCCGGGGCACTGGCTGGCTGGGCTCCGACGACGGCGCCGGTGGTGCGGGCGCAAC
>JAPKZP010000790.1 GCA_026393735.1 Acidobacteriota bacterium | reverse complement strand
GCCGACCTCGAGTACGACCCCGAGGACTACGTGCCGATGCTGCGCGCGCTTTTCGAGGGCCGGGGCGAGATCGTGTACGGCAGCCGCTATCTCAAACACCCGCGGCGCGGGCGTGCGTACAACCTGCTGACCGGCAAGCACCCCGCCCAGTCGTGGACGGCGTACCTCGGCGGCCAGAGCCTCAGCTTCATCGCGCTCTTCTACACGGGGCACTACATCACGGACACCGTGACCGCGTTGAAGCTGTTCCCTCGCGACATCATCACGGGCCTGACGCTGGAAACCGCGGGCTTCGAGCTCGACCACGAGATCACCGCCAAGGTGCTCGCCCGCGGGCACCGGATCGTCGAAGTCCCCATCGCGTATCACCCGAGGAGCCGGGCCGAAGGCAAGAAGATCGGCCTGCGCGACTGGTTCATCGCGCGGCGGACGTTTGCCCGTTTCAGGAAGGGCTAGCGCACACTACGACGAGACGGTCTCCCGGATCTCCCGGATGACGTACGTCGTCTTGTTCTGCGACTCGTGGTAGGTACGGACCTGCATTTCCGCGAGAAGTCCCAGCGTGATCAGCTGCACGCCCGTGAACACCAGCAGGATCCCGAACAGCAGCAACGGACGATTCGCGATCGACTCATTGCCGAACAGGCGAAGGTACGCCAGCCAGGCGGTGATGGCGCCGCCGACGCCGCCCATGATGATCCCGAGCAGACCGAAAATCTGCAGCGGGCGCGTCGCGTAGCTCAGGAGAAACTTGACCGTCATCAGGTCGAGGATGACCCGTACCGTCCGCCCGAGGCCGTACTTCGACGTGCCGTGCACGCGCGCCCGGTGATTGACGACCTGCTCGACGATCGTGACCCCCAATTCGCTCGCGATGGCGGGCAGGAACCGGTGCATCTCGCCGTACAGGCGGAGCGGCTTGATCACCTCGGCCCGGAACACCTTCAGCGAGCACCCGTAGTCGTGCAGCCGCACGCCGGTCGAGCGGGAGATGACCCAGTTCGCGATCATGGACGGCAGGCGACGCGTCAGGAAGGGATCCTTGCGGTCCTTGCGCCAGCCGCATGCGATGTCGGCCCCCTGCTCCACCAGGTTGACGAGCGCCGGGATGTCGGCCGGATCGTTCTGCAGGTCGCCGTCCGACGTGGCAATCAGGCTGCCGCGTGCATGCGCAAACCCGGCGGCAAACGCCGGGGTCTGGCCGAAATTGCGGCGAAACCGGATCACCCGCAGCCGCGCATCACGTGCCTGCAGCGCCGCCAGCCGATCGAAGCTGTCGTCCGTGCTGCCGTCATCGACGGTGAGGATCTCGTACGGACGCCCCCACCGTTCCAGCGTCTCGGTGAGCTGACGATACAGCTCCGGGATGCTGGCGGATTCGTTCCGTATCGGAATGACGACGGAGAGGTACGGGATTGCCACGGCGGACGCTGGATTATACCTCGGCCGCCGGCTGACGCTGGCGTCGCCAGTAATAGACGGCCAGCGCCATCGCGGACAGGACGCCCATCCAGATCGCGAATTCATTCCCGTGGGTCCGCAGGTACTCGAAGGCTGCCTCTCCGTAGTAGTACGCCAGCAGGCCTTCGCGGACGTACCGGAGACCCCGGCCGACGCCTACCGAGCACGCGAACGTCGTCGGCGTCATGCCCGCCACGCCAGCCCCGAGCACGAAGAGCTTGAACGGCACCGGCGGAGGCAGCATGGACGGTACGATCACCGCCGCCACGCCGTAGCGGCGAAAGGTGTCCAGCGTGCGCTCGACCTGCCCGCCCTGGAAGCGCTTGCGGAGCAGCGCCTCGCCGCCCCTCTTGCCGACGAAGTAGACCACGAGCGATCCGGCCACGGATCCGGCCGTGGCCATCGCCGCGTAGTAGACCAGCAGCGACGGGTGCTTCGTCACCATGAAGACGATGAGGATGTCATTGACTTCAGGCAGGGAGACGACCGACGCATCGAGAAAGGCGATGCAGAAGAGGCCCAGGCCCCCGATGCCCAAGGCAAACCCCTTCGCCCACGCAATGAACCGTATCATCAGGACAACGCCAATCTCCGCCGCGGGCGGGCGGCACACGCCATTCGCACGCCGGGTGGTATACGATAGTCAGACAGACGTGCAGCGGTAACCCGTATAGTGCCCGTGTCACAGCACCCGCCCGATCCCGTAATTATAACCCACCCTCCCGGTTACGCGCTCCTGCGGGTGGTTGCCGCGGTCGCCGCCGCGCTGGGCATTGCCGCGGCCGTCTACTATGCGTGGGCGGGCCTCACCCTGTCGCACTACGATGCCAAGGGGCACCTCGTCGTGGCGCGGCGCATCGCCGACAGCCTGACACCCGGCTGGGTTCAGCTCGGCGCGGTCTGGCTGCCGCTCCCGCACCTGATCAATCTGGTTCCCACCCAGGTCGACTTCTTCTACCGCACCGGCGCGTTTTCGGTCGGCGTGTCGATCCTGTCGTTCACGATCACCGCCTATCTCGTGGCCCGCATCGTCTTTGAGACGACGGGGTCTGCCCTCGGTGCCGTGGCGGCGGCCGCCGTGCCGGTGCTCAACCCCGACGTGCTCTACCTGCAGTCCACGCCGATGACCGAGCCGCTGTTGATGGCGCTCGCGGCGGCTGCCGCGTTCTTCACCGTCCGAGCCATCCAGGACGATTCGCCCGCCCGAACTCGGCTGGCCGGCTGGGTCGTCGCTGCGGCTTTCCTGACCCGGTACGAGGCGTGGCCGATCACGGCCGCACTCGTCGGTCTCAGCCTGGTTGTCCTGCTCTGGCAGCGCCGGCCTCTGCCCGTCAGCCTGCGGAGAGTCGCCGCGATTGCCGTGTACCCGGCCGGCGCCGCGCTGGCTTTCGCGGTGCTCAGCAGGGCCACCGTCGGCGAGTGGTTCGTGAAGTCCGGGTTCTTCGTTCCCGAAAACGTCGCGCAAGGCCGCCCCCTGCGTGCGCTCGTCTCGGTCTGGTGGGGTGTCCACGAGCTGACAAGCTACCCGCTCGCGCTGCTCGCGGTCTGCGGCGTGCTGATGCTCGTCGTGACCGTGTGCGTCCGGCGCGATCGCGCGTCATGGGTCCTGCCCCTGGCGCTCGCCGGCGCGGCCGCACTGCCCGCCTACGCGTTCTACAACGGGCACCCGTTCCGGATTCGTTACATGATTCCCCTGGTCCCGGTCGTCGGGCTGGGTCTCGGCTACTTCGTCGGGCTCGCCGGACGGGCGCGCGCGCTCGCGGCCGCCATCGCGCTGGTCGCCATCGTACTGGGGCCTCGGCCGTT
>JAPKZP010000523.1 GCA_026393735.1 Acidobacteriota bacterium | reverse complement strand
CATCAGCTCCGCGGAGATGATCGCGCCCGAGAAATCGTTGGCGACCAGCCGCCCGACAATGCCGGCCTTGAGGATGTTGCGCCGCACGGCCGCCAGGCCCTCGGGCGTCGTGGTGAAATCGTCGGGGATCACGTTTCCGGCGGCGATGCCGTCTTCGACCACCTCGGTGTAGCGCACGTTCGGCGTGAAGAGCGACTGCACGCGCGCCCGATCGACGCCCGGGAGGAAGAAGACCTCGTCGGTCGCGCCCTTCAAAGCGTCGAAGAACTTCGGCGTGAACATGTTGCCGTCGCGGGCCACGATCGCCACGAGCAGGCGGTTCGCTCCGCCAAACTCCTGCTGGTGCTTGACGAAGGTGGCCATGTACGGGTGCTTGAGCGGCAACTGCTTGGCGAAGCCGGCGTCGATGTGCAGGCCTGCAGCCGACCAGACGAAGCCCATCGTGGCCAGGACGAACAGGCCGATCACGAACAGGCGGTGGCCGAACAGCAGGTTCTCGAGACGCGCGGAGAGCGTGGGCTTCGACATGGTGTGGCTCGGCTCAGCGGGGAATCTCGACGTGCCGCACGCCGCCTTCGCCAACGAGCAGCAGCGTGCCGGTCGCCCCCGGGGCGAGGGCGACGATGGCCTTCCGGTCGGGCAGATCCTGCTTGCGGACCGCTGTGCCCGCTGCATCGCTCCAGAGCAGCGTGCCGCCCATGCCGGCCACCACGAAGCGCACCGAGCCGAGGTCCAGGGCGGAGGTCAGTGTCTCTTCGGTGCCGGTCTCGATCGGCGTCCAGGAGCGGCCTCCGTCCTGCGACCGGTAGAGGTGGCCGCGCAGCCCGAAGGCGAGAAGCGATCCGTCCGGCCGAGGCAGCACACCGAAGAACGACCCGTCGTACGGCGACGGCAGCGGTTGCCACGTGGCCCCCTTGTCGTCGGACCGGTAAAGGTGTCCGGCCTCGGCCGCCAGGAACAGCGTGCCGTCGGCGGCCGCGGCAATCTGGTTCAGGTGGAAATCGTCGTCGCCGTGCACGGTGCCCGGCGTCCAGGTGTCGCCGCCGTCACTGGTGGCGAGCAAGCCGCCGTACGCGCCGACGGCCAGGCCCGTCCGCGCGTCGGCGAACCACACGTCGAGCAGGGGCTTCTCGTGCTCCGGAGCGTAGTGGACACGTTCCCACGTGAGCCCCCCGTCGCGAGTACGGAGGATGACTTCGTCGTGACCCACAGCCCAGCCGAGACGCGCGTCGAGCATGTAGACGCCCGTGAGGAGGGCCCGTGTCGGCACCTCGGCCTGGCGCCAGGATTGTCCCGTGTCGCCGGAAACGATCACGTGCCCGCGTTCGCCCACGGCCACCAGGAGGCCATCGCGCGCCGCCACGTCGAGCAGCAGCGACGAGGAGGCCAGCGGGGCCCTGATCGAGGACTCCCGGGTTGCGCCCGCCTGTCCGGCGGGCGCCGCGGGCGCGAGACACAGCAGCATTGCGACCGCCGGCACCCCCAGCCACACCGAGCGTCGTGTCACGCTACGCCAGAAACCGGACACGTGCCCTCTCCTGCGTGCCGCTCGATCAGCGCACGCCTTCGCGGCGCAGCGCGTCGGCCGTAAAGTCGGCCTCGCTGCGCTTGAGGTTGAAGTCGTGAGGCCTGCTCTCGTTGAAGAGCCCCATCACGAGGTACCGGCCCGCCTGCAGGTCGGTGTGGACCTCGGCAGACGTCCACGTGAGCGGCACGTTGTAGAAGTTCATGACGTGCCCTTCGGACACCCGCCACAGCTGGTCGCGGTTGTCGTACTGATCGACGATCAGGGCCGACCAGCTGTCTTCGTCGATGTAGAACACCCGCTTCTTGTAGATGTGGCGCTCGCCCGGCCGCAGCGTCGCCTCGACGACCCAGACCCGGTGCAGCTCGTAGCGGAGGTACTCGGGGTTGATGTGCAGCGGCGTAATGATGTCCTTGTTCTTCAGCTTCGGATCCTGCAGCCGGTAGCTGTTGTACGGCACATAGATCTCACGCTTGCCCACGAGCTTCCAGTCGTAGCGGTCCGGCGCCCCGTTGAAGAGGTCGAGCTGATCTGTCGTCCGCATGTTGTCGGCCGCCGTGCCGGGATTGTCGTACGCCACCTGCGGGGCGCGCCGCACGCGGCGCTGTCCCGGGTTGTACAGCCACGCATCGCGGGGCTTTTTCACCTGGTCGAGCGTCTCGTGCACGAGCAGGATCCCGCCCGCCAGCCGCGCCGGCCCCGTCACCGTCTGCTTGAAGTACGTCAGCCGGTTGTTCAGCGTGGCGGGCGTCGTGGTCGGCAGGGCGTAGACGACCATGGACTCCTCTTCGAACGTCACGGGCGTGAACTGACCGCCGCGCACGGGAGCCGCCTGCGTGAGCCACCGGCCGAAGGTGTCGCCGCGGTACCGCAGCAGGTGGTTCCAGATCACCTCGACGCCCGTCTTCGGCATCGGGAACGGCGGGCCGGCCAGGGCGCCATCGACGCCGTTGCCGTTGTTCACGAGCTTCGCCGTCGTGGCGTTGCGCGCCGTGGCGTCGTAGATGCGCTGCGGCGCCGAGGCGGAGCGATGCGTGGGATACACGATCATCTTGAACGAGGGATAGGCCTTCAGCATCGCCTTGTGCCCTTCAGAGAGCTGGGCGGCGTACTGGCCGGCGTTCTGCTGCGTGATCGTGAAGAGCGGCTTGTCCGCCGCGAACGGGTCCACGTAGTGCTGCCCGGGCGTGTACCCGGCTGGCGGCTTCGTGATGCCGCCGTCCCAGGCGGGAATCGTTCCTGCGGCGTTGCCCGCCTTCTCGGCGCCGAGAGGTGTCAGGTTGGCGGGGAGGGCCCCGCCCTGCTGGGCAAGGACCACCGTGAACGCCGCACACGCGGCGATCAGGACGAGTGAGACGATCGCGACAAGTCGTGCCGTGCTGCGCATGGGGTCTGCCTCAGAAGGAATACTTGATGTTGGCCGCGACGAAGTCGCGGTCGTTGATCAGGTTGTAACGGCCTGCGCCCATGAAGTTCGTGTAGCTCAGGTCGAGTTCCCAGTTGATGCGGTACTGGAACCCGAGGCCGAGCGTGAGCGACTTGCGGCCCTCGAGGAAGTTGCCGCCCGGGCCGGGCGAGATGCCCGAGACGTCCTGGGCGAGCGAGAAGCGCGCCCCCATCGACACCGCGCCGAACGCGTTGTTGTACTCGGCGCGCCCGGCCACGACGTAGCCCCAGGCGCTCTTCGTCGGAAACGCCGACGCGGGCTCCGTGCCCGGCTGGATGCCGGCCGTCTGGTGAACAGTGTTGCCGCTGGTGTAGGTGCCCGGCGCGTCCAGACGCAGCACGCTCTGGTCCGGCAGATTGTGCACCGTGCTCCATGCGCCTTCAGCCACGAGCACCACCTGGTCGGCGCCCAGGATCTGGCTGAACGCCTTCGTGCCCGTCATCTGGAACTGCGTGGTGTCGTAGCGCCGGTAGCCGTCGATCTGCTGGGAGAACCCGTAGGCGCCCAGCTGGTTCGTGCTCGCCATCAGGTTGCCCAGCCCGATGAGCGGCGCGAGTTGCGGAAGCGCCGGCAGCAGGCGAAGAGGGGTCAGCGCCGCGTAGAGCAACTCGACGTCGTCGGCCTGCAGCGGCACGTCCATGCGGTGCGACATTTCGCCCTGCAGCGCGATGCCCGTCCGGCTGAGCTGGGTGTTGAAACTCGCGCCGATGAGCTTGATGTTCTCCGGGTAGACGAGGAAGTAGTCGGCGGTGGCTGCGTAGTTGCCGGCGAACAACCCGTTGGCCGTGCCGGTGTGGGCCCCGATGAGCGGCAGGCGGCTGTGGTAGTTCAGGAAGTAGACGCCGAACTCGGTGTTGCCGAGCGGCGGAGCCGTCGCACGGAACGCCACGCCGTACTGGCCGTCGTCGCTGGCTTTGACGTCGTCGCCGCGCTTCGGCACGGCCGTGCCCACCGGGCTGTAGGAGGGCGGCAGCGGCGCATGTCCGACGGCCACCGTGTCGGGCACGGAGCCGAAGCCGAGCATCACTTTGCTCGCGCCAGCCCCCGCCAGGTCGGTCGTGCTGAAGTAGCTGCCGACCGGGTCGATCTTCGTCTCTTCCCAGGCGTACT
>JAPKZP010000468.1 GCA_026393735.1 Acidobacteriota bacterium | reverse complement strand
CTGTTCACCCTGCGCGGCGCCTAGCACAAGCTCAGGGAAGACCCGATCCTGAAGTTCATGGTGGTAGCGGTCACCTACTACGGCATGTCGACCTTCGAGGGGCCGATGATGTCGATCAAGTCGGTGAACGCCGTCAGCCACTTCACCGACTGGACGATCGGACACGTCCACGCGGGCGCCCTCGGCTGGAACGCGTTCCTGTCCTTCGGCATTCTCTACTGGGTCGTCCCGAGGCTCTGGAAGACGCCGCTGTACTCGACGAAGCTCGCGACCGCACACTTCTGGGTCGCGACCGTCGGCCTGATCACCTACCAGGTCTCCATGTGGGTCGCCGGCATCACGCAGTGGGGGATGTGGCGCGCCTTCGAGCCCGACGGCCGCCTCTCGTACCCGGACTTCATCGAGACGGTCATCCGGATCGTCCCGATGTACTGGATCCGGCTCGTGGCAGCCATCCTCTTCTTCTCGGGCGTGCTGATGCTCGTGTGGAACGTCGTCAAGACGATCAGGAGCGCGCCCGCCAACTTCGCGGAGGAGGCGGAGGTGCACGCGCCGCCGCGTGTACGGGATGTCTCGGCGCCGGGCGCCGTGACGCCGGCCAACACGTACGACCACGCGTTCTTCCGCATTCAGCACGAGTTGAGCCACGGCATCCACCGGGCCCTCGAGTCGCGCCTGGTCCTGTTCACCGTGCTCGTGGTGCTGGCCCTGGCCGTCGGCTCGCTCGTCGAGGCGATCCCGATGTTCTTTGACAAGGACAACGTGAAGGAGATCGCGAGCGTGAAGCCCCTGACGCCGCTCGAGGTGATCGGGCGCGACATCTACTTGCGGGAGGGCTGCTACAACTGCCACTCGCAGATGGTCCGGCCGTTCCGGTACGAGACGGAGCGCTACGGCGAGTACTCGAAGGCCGGCGAGTTCGTCTACGACCACCCCTTCCAGTGGGGGTCGAAGCGGACGGGGCCCGACCTGCACCGTGTCGGCGGCAAGTACCCCTCGCTGTGGCACGTCCGCCACATGGACCGCCCGGCCTCGACCACGCCGGGGTCGGTCATGCCTCGCTACACGCACTTGAGGACGACCCCCTTCGACACGAGCCTCATCGGCTCGAAGATGCGTGCCCTCCGCATCGTCGGGGTGCCGTACACGGACGGAGAGATTGACGCGGCGCCCGCCGCGATCGAGGCTCAGGCGAAGACGATCGCCGCCGAGGTGGAGGCGCAACAGGGGCCGCGCGGACTCGCCGACAAGGAAATCACGGCGCTGACGGCGTACCTCCAGCGTCTCGGCACGGACATCCGGTGGAAGATACCGCAGCCGCAGGCACCCTCGATCGTCGTGCCGGCGGCCCCGGCCGCAGATCCGGTGAAGTAGCCATGCTGCAGGAGCTTGCCGCCCAGACCGGCGCGACCGGCTGGGCGATCGCCTCGATGATCTTCTTCGGAGTGGCCTGGCTGGCCATTGCGGTGTGGGTCTGTCGGACCCGCCCTGAGCAGATGGAGGCTCGGGCCCGCCTCGCGCTCGAGGGCGAGGCCGACGAGTGGCAGGAAGTTCCGTCGGGCACGCAGACGAAGCGCTGACACGAGGAAACCATGGCCGAGTACGACGACAAGGTGCTTCATGAACTCGACGGCATCAGGGAGTACGACAACCCGATGCCGGGCTGGCTCATGGCGATCTGGTGGGGCTCGCTGATTTTCGCGGCCGCCTATCTCGCCTTCTACGCCCTCAGTTTCGGCGAAGGCTCGATGGAGGCGGAGTACCGCGCAGATGCCCAGAGGGCGGTCACGGAGGTCGACGCGTACTTCGCGGCAAACCCGCTGGTGCCGCCTTCACCGGCCGACCTGCTCGCCGGCGCGGGGAACCCGGCGGTCGTGGAGATCGGCAGGGCGCGCTTCGTCCGAACCTGCGCCGCCTGCCACGGGGAGAACGCGCAGGGGCTGATCGGCCCGAACCTCACCGACGATCGCTGGATCCACGGCGGCACGGTCGAGCAGATCTTCCAGACGATCGCGAAAGGCTGGCCGGCAAAGTGGATGCCGCCGTGGGGCCGCGCCCTGAAGCCGGACGAACTGGCGGCGCTGGTCTCCTATGTCCGGAGCATCAACGGCTCGAACCCGCCGAACGCCCGGCCGCCCGAAGGCGACCGGGTGGTGCCCGAACCGATTCCGGGGCACTGACGTGGGGGTGGGAGTCTTCGACGTCGCGCCGGAAGAGGATCTCCTCTATAGCCTGTCGGCCGACGGGTAGCGGAAGTTCATGCATCCCGTCGTGCACAAGGGGCCGTTCTGGAAGATCCGGCGCGCGCTTGCGTATGG
>JAPKZP010000023.1 GCA_026393735.1 Acidobacteriota bacterium | reverse complement strand
TGGCGTGGTAATGGTCGGAGCCCTGCCGTTCCAGGCGTTCGACACGAAGTTCAAGGAACTGCTCGGGGCGAAATAGCCGGCCTCTCCTATCCCTGGGCCGGCGCGGGTTCGGCAGGCATGCCGGGGACCTTCCCGCCGGCCAGTTCCTGATCGACCATCAGCAGCCCCACGCCGGTGTTCCCTACCAGGCGGATGCGCCCGAGCACGGCGCGTGCGGTGGCCTCTTCCTCCATCTGCTCGGTGACGAACCACTGGAGCATCACCGTGGCCGGACGGTCCTTCGCCTTTTCCGCCGTCGCGTAGAGATCGTTGATCGACGCGGTCACTTCCTGCTCGTTGCGCAGCACGTGCGCACAGAGCGCTTCGAGCGTCTTCCAGGTCTTCGGCGGCGCGGGAATCGCCGGCAGGACGGGCGCCTGGTCCCGCCCAAGCAGGTGATCGATGATGCGCTGCGCGTGCGTCAGCTCGTCGGAGGACTGCTGCCGCATCCACGTGGCAAAGCCCGGCAGGTCGTGAGCCGACAGCCAGATCGTCATCGCCAGGTATTCGTGCGCCGCGCGGAACTCGAGCTTCAGATGCTCGTTGAGGCCTTTCAGGAGGTCGCTGTTCATGACGTCAGTCCTTCGCTTCGGGATCGTCGACGAACCACAGGATGTGGCCGCACTGTTCACAGATATACGTCAAGGCCGACCGGTTTGCCCAGTCAATGTTGAAGAAGGTGGCGGCCCGCGTGTTCAGCAGGTACTCCCGCGTGTAGAACTGCGTGTGCCGGCAGACGGGGCACGCGACCTGGCGGCCCCTGACCGAACGCGGCGCGGCTTCCTTGTCGCTGCTCATTTCTGGCCTCCGGTCAGTTCGTTCACGAGCGACCCGGCGCCGTAGATCTTCTGCAATCCCTCGATGATGCACGCGGAATGGACGCCTACGGCTCGCGATCCTTCCGTTTCATCGACGTAGAGGTACCGGTTGGGGAGCTTCTGCAGATTGCTGTCGAAGTTGACGCCGACAATTTCGGCGTTCCGGTTGATGATCGGCGTCCCCGAGTTTCCGCCAATCGTGTCCGCCGTGTAGACGAAATTGAAGGGCGTCGACAGATCGATCCGCCCGCGGCCGTCCTTCCAACGGGCCGGCAGGCTGAACGGCGGTCTTTCGTTGAAGGCCGCCGCCCGGTCATACAACCCGTAGAACGTGGTCTTGTACGGCACCAGCGTCGATCCCAGCTCGTACCCCGCCACGGTCCCGTACTCGAACCGGAGATTCGAGTTGGCATCGGGATACGCCGTCTTTCCGTAGACCGCAAAGCGTGCGCGCGCGATCTTCTCGCCGGCGCTGGCGTCCACGCTCTGGATCTTCTCTTCCTGCCAGGCCCGGAGCTCCCGGATGATCGGCTCCACGCGCCGCGCGAGCTCGATCAGCGGGTCCGCGGAGGCCTTGATCGCTTCGTGCCCTCCGTCGACGAGCGCCTTGCGCGCGGCCACGTTGGCCAGTTGCGTGCCGGCGATCACCTGTTTCACGACCGCCGCCGGCGCCTGGCCGCCCAGGGCGGCCTTCACGAACGGGTCCGCGGCGCCAAGGGTCTTCACGCCCTCCTCGAGCCAGGCGGTGAGCTGCGCCTGTTCCATGTCCAGGTAGATCGGGGCAGACGAGAAGAGGCCGAACTTCAGCCCCTCGAGGCGTGCGTCCGCGAACTCGGGGTACCGCTGGCCGCTGGGCTTCTGGATCTCCTCGCCGTACCGGACGATAGTCGAGGCCATCCCGGCGAGGCGCGAGGCGGTGAGGTTCGAGAATGCGATGCGCGTCGCGTAGGCCGGCAGTGCGGCGTACGCCGTCGCGATTTCATCCCACGCGGGCGCATAGAGTTTCTGCCACTCGGCGTTCGCCGCCACCTTCGCGCGGAGCGCCGCCTCGTCGTTTTCTTTCTTGCTGAAGATGCGGGGGTTCCTCAACCCGTCCTGCTGCCCGAGCAGGCGCTTGATGGAGTTCTCGAGGCCGAGGCGCGGCGTCGAGCCCCGCCGGGCCTGCTCCGCGCCGATCGCCTGGTAGCGGATGAGGGCGTCGCGGCGCGCCGTCCACATCTGCATCTGCAGCAGGTTGCCGACGTCGCGCTGGTACTTCAGCTGCGCGACCGTCAGCAGCCGCGACGTCGCCCCAGGGTACCCGGGAGCGAAGATCAGTTCGCCTGCCGCGGCTCCGTTCGCCGACCACTTCAGGTAGTGCGCCGTCCGGAGCGGCTGATCGTTCTCGTAGATCCGGAAGAACGTGATGTCGAAGTTCCAGCGCGGGTACGTGAAGTTGTCGTAGTCGCCTCCGAAGTACGCGATGTCCTGCTCCGGCGAGAACACGAGGCGGATGTCCGTGTACTTCTTGTTCCGGTAGAGCCAGTACTCGCCGCCGCTGTAGAGCGTGACAACTTCGCACTTGAGGCCGGTCTGGGAGGAGCACTCCTTCTCGATGAAGGCGATCTCGGCCTTGCGCTGCGCGTTGGCCTCGGCGTCGGTGGCGCCCGCCTTCACGGCGCCATGGACGCGCGTCGTGACCTCCTCGTAGGACACGAGGACGTTGGCCTCGTAGTCCGTGCACTTGAGTTCCTCGGCGCGCGTGGCGGCGTAGAACCCGTCCTTGACGAGGTCGCGCTGCGGCGTCGAGAGCTTCGCCACCTGGTCGCGCCCGACGTGCTGGTTCGTGAGCACCAGGCCGTCCGGCGACACGAACGATGCCGACGCGCCCGAGACGCGGATGGACGCCAGCCGCACGTGCTCCAGCCACTGGTCGGTGATCTCGAATCCGTACTGCTGCTTGATGAGGGCCCGCGGCACGTTGTCGAACGTCCACATCCCCTCGTCGCGGCGGCCGGCCGCCACCGCCACCGCCAGGACAACCAGCATCAGGACCACGACAGGTCGGCGCATAGGAAGACCTCGGCAGGATTGGCCATGCCATAATGGCGCGCAGCGTAATGAACGAGGACAATTCTACGCGAGAACGGCAGCGCTGGCTCGACGCCGCGGCGGCAGCCCTGGTATTCATCCTGCTGCTGGCGGTCTACCTGAGAACGCTCCTGCCAGGCGTGGGCGGCACCGAGGACTCCCCCAAGTTCCAATACGTCGGGGCGGCGCTGGGAACCCCGCACAATCCCGGCTACCCGCTCTACATGCTGGCGTGCTACGCGTTCTCGAAACTTCCCTTCGGATCGCTGGCCTATCGGATCAACCTGCTGTCGGCGTTCTGGGGAGCCACCGGTGCGACACTGGCGTTCCTCGCGATGCGGTGCCTGTCGGTTCAGCGCGGGATTGCGGTCTCGGTCGCGGCGGGCCTTGGTCTCGGTGCTTCGTTCTGGGCACACGCTGTCTTCGCAGAAGCGTACACCCAGGCCAGCGCACTCACGGCCGCGACGTTGCTCGCCGCGTTGTGCTGGGATCGCGATGGCCGCGAAGGCTGGTTGTATGCGGCGGTCGCGTGCGCCAGCCTCGCGTTCGGCACGCACATGATCGTGGTCGGCGCCGTCCCGGTCCTCGTCTGGTTCGTCTTCGACAGGTTTCGATGGCGGCCCCCTGTCCGCGTGCTCGTGAAGAGTGCGGCGATCGTCATGGCGGGCGTCGCGCAGTACGGATACGTCTGGATTCGCACGGCGCAGGGGGCGCGATACCTCGAGTCGAGCGCCACGAACACGCGCGAGTTTCTCAACCTCCTGCTGGCGCGTCAGTTCGAGAGCCAGTTGTTCCGGGAATCGCCCCTGGTCGTCCTGCAGACGAGGCTGCCCGGGATTGGCAGCGCGACTCTGGTGGAACTTGGCGCGGTCGCGTGTGTCGCCGCGCTCGTGGGCCTCGCCGCACTCTGCTTGCGCCAGCCTCGGGCCGCCGCGCTCCTCGCGCTCGGTGCGGCAGGTCCGGCGCTGCTCCTCTCGACGCTCGGCAGCGTGGCTACGGCTGGCATTCTGCTCCCGGCGTTCATGCCGTGCTGGATCCTGGCCGGAGTTGGGTTCGGTGCGGCGTGGCGGCGAATTGCCTCGCTGGACGGAAGGCCCCTGTCCCGCGCCGCCGGCCTCGCCGGTATCGGCCTGCTGGCGCTGTCGGTTCCGGTGGCCCAGGCCCGGCATAACTTCGAGGCCAACGACCACCATCACGACACGTTCGACGACGACTACGCGGTCTCGCTGTTCGAGTCGCTCCGAGGACCGACGGCGTTCGTCGATGAAGACGACTTCCGCTTCTTCCACACGCTCAAGTACCAGGAGTTCGTCACGGGAGCCGACGACGTGCGGGTGTCCGTGCCCCGTGATCCTGATGCCATCCGCAGGTTGATCGAGGCTCGATGGGCCGTCTTCGCGTTCTCCCGGGGCCTCGACGCCCTGGACGGTCGCGTGCGCGTGCGGCCTGTCACGCTGCTTGGCCCGTCTCTCGAGGCGGCGCTCCGGCAGGTGCGTCGAGGGCGAATCGTTGTCGTGGCGGGGTCCGCATCCGCGTGGCCGGCCATGCCGTCGCTGCAGCTCGGGGCGCGCGCCGTGCATGCAGGGAGAGCGGTGATCGTCGCAGTCCAGGGTGTCGGCCCGGTGATCGTGACGGATGCGGGATTCGAGGGCACCGTCGCGTTCAGGCAGGGCGAGGCACTGGGCGGGACGGGACTGGCCGCGCCGATGAGTATCCGGGTTGACGTGCGCGGCGGGCGCGCATCGATCGTTGTCGACGATCAGCCGGTCGCGGACGCGAACGACGGACTGGCTGTGGCGGAAATCGGTTCGCGGCTGGAGACCGCGTACGTCCTGCACGCCAGCGCCGGTTACAGGCCGCCGCTCCCCCTCTGGCGCCCGCTCTACCGCATCGTCGCGGTGACACCGGCGGACTCGTGTCGCACCATCGGTGACGGGGCGTGGTCCGGGCTCGCGAATCCCGGGACCGAGGCCCGGTTGATTGGCCGCGTCGACAACACCAGACCGTTCACCGCCACGTGGCGGACGTACCTGACCTCGTTGCGGCCGCTACAGGCCAGGCTGGCCGGGTGGGCCGGTCCGGGGGAGCCAGCCCTGTTCGCCGAAGTGTTCGACCCGCGGAACGATGCATCGGGCCTGCGCGCGCGGCTTGCGACCGATGGGTTTCCGGATGCCGCGCCGCTGCTGGCCGCGCCGTCGGTGACGCGCCTCGAGGTCCGCGTCAATGACGAGGGGCAGTCGAGCATGTTCCGGATCAATCTCGGCGGCAGGCCCGAGAGAGCCTGGGCGCAGGCCCGTGTCGACGACCCGGGACCGGAGCGGGCGAGCGTCTGCGCAGGGGCGATGGATACACTCGTGCCCGATCCGATGACGTTGCGCGCAGGGGTGTATCTCGGGCCTGGCGGCGACGGGTACTTCGGATCCGGCTGGCGCAATTCCGATCCGGCCCCGGCGGGGTATCACCGAAGGATGGCCAGGGCCAACGCCTCTCTGCTGCTGCCGATCGAGCAGCCGGCCGCGATCACGATCCGCCTGTCCATCGAGGCCCTGCACGGCGCGGACACGGTCGCGCTGAGCCTCAACGGACGCGACGCGGCTTCACGCGATCTCGCCTCCGGCTGGAATGCGCTCGCGTGGGAATTCGATGCGGCCGCGTGGCGGGCGGGACTCAACGAACTGACGATTCATGCCGGCACGCGCGCCGGCTCGGCCAGCGCTGCGGAAGTGGTACGCGAGGCAACTGCGGCGGGCCAGGCGCCATCACTCCGCATTCGGAGCGTCGTCCTGGATTGGAATCGCGAGAAATGAAGATGCCCCGGCGGCCGCGCTGACCGCCGGGGCGTTCGCAGGGCTGAAGCCCCGCGCCACAACCTCACCATGCGTCCACGGGGCTCCAGCCGCCGGGTGGTCCCTCTATTTTCCCGCGCTCAGGTCGTTCCAGTTCAGGATCGCGTTGAAGCCCAGGAGGTACGTGCCCTGCGTCTGCCAGCGCCAGTACGGGCGGATGGCGAACATGACGACGTGCCCGTTGCCGAGCGTTGCGTCGACGACTTGCGCGCGATTGGCGAGCGCCTCGCCGCCCACGAGCACGCCGGAGAGCAGCATGTCGTCGGCGTTCGCCGGGAAGCGCAGGATCGTGCGCACGCCGGCGCCGAGATCGGCGCCGCCGAACCCGCCGCGGCCGCCAGCCTCAGCCGGCGCGGGCACGGAAGCCGCTGCGGCCGCCGCGCCGCTGATCGCTTCGTACGGCGACAGCTTCTGCGTGGCCGTCGCGTTCGGCGACACGTTCATCCCGACGCCCGGGATGGCCGGGCCGCCGCCGCCGAACCCGCCGCGCCCACCGCCACCGCCTGCCGTGCTGATCACCGGATCCTGGTTGTAGTAGACCGGGATCTGCGACCCGTCGTACCCGTAGACGATCGGGCTCTTCCTGTCGGCGATGATGCCGCGCATGATCGATCCGCGCACCATCAGGCCCGCGGGATTTTCGATCGTGATGCCGCTCGTGAGGTTGTAGTCGGGGAAGATCGTCGAGGTCGACCCCTCGGTGATCAGCAACCCGCCGTCCTTCACGAACTGGTAGAGATTCAGCAGGCCTTCGAAACCCATGCCGCCGCGTATGTCGTCAGCCTGATCCTGCACGCCGAGATTGGGCGTCAACTCCGATTTCTTGTACGGGACAGGGTCGTTCCCGGTCTTCGGGATGCCGTTCACCTGAGACTGCGGCGTGCCGCCGACGTGCGGGAAGACGATCACGTCGTACTTCGCGCGCAGGTTCGGCTCGCGCAGCTTGATGTCGCCAAAGTAGGTGTAGGGCACGCCGTAGTAGTCGAACGCCGCGCGCACCCATCCCTCGTTCTGCGTGTTCGACCACGAGTGCACGTAGCCGATGCGCGGCACGTCGAGCTCGTGCGTCTTCACGGCGGGCGCCGCGGCCACGGCCCAGGCCGACAGGCCCAGGTCCTTCAGCGTCGCCTCCAGCCTGGCGCGATCCGCGTTCGGGACAATGAACGCGCCGGCGCGGAACTTGTGGCCGGCCGCCTCGAAGTCCTCTTCGGCCGCGAGCATCTTCACGTCCGCGTGCTTGAACCGGAACGTGACCGTGGCGGTGTCGCTCGTGTGATCGACGATGACCACCGGGCCCGTGCCCTCGATGCCGCCCGGCGCCTTCACGTCGGCGGAGACGAGGGCCATCTGCTGGTCCAGCACGCCCTTGTCGGCCACCGGCGTCACCGTCACGTTCCTCATCAACTGCATCGTCCAGCCCGTGTCGTCGTAGGGACGCGGGTTGGCAGGCGCGTAGTTCTGCAGGCTGAAGTAGGTGTCCGCCATCGTGCGGTACGGCTGGTCGGCGCGGACGACGTAGTCGCCGGCGGCGACATTGACGTTGCCGGCCTTGAACGCCGCGCCGGCCTTCGAGATCTCCAGCCCCTGGCGCCGCAGGTCGTTGACCAGTTGCGCGGCTTCGGCCTTGCGGCGCTGCGCCGCGGGGATGACCCACGCGAACGGCGCCTGCGTCTTGCCTTTGTCAACCGCGCGCTTGTTCTTCAGCCAGTAGTTCTCCAGGAACATCTCCCGGTTCTTGGCGGTGTAGCTGAGCGCGAAGAGGA
>JAPKZP010000312.1 GCA_026393735.1 Acidobacteriota bacterium | reverse complement strand
GGGAGCTCTGATGAGCTCGTGTGGTGATTCGTAATGGACCAATATGGGGCCATTGACATCTGTAATGGCGTTAAATAGACTTACTTTGGTCTATTAAATGGCTATACGAACACCGGACCAATTGGCAGTGCTTCTGGGCGAGCAGCTGCGGACCATCCGGCTCCGTCAGGACATCGACCAGCAACAGCTCGCCGCGCGGGCGGGCATGGCCCTGAACGCTCTGAAGAATCTCGAGTCCGGAAGGGGCGGCACGACGCGATCTCTCCTCAAGGTGCTGCGGGCACTGGGCCGCGAAGACTGGCTCGATGCGCTCGCTCCTCAGATCTCCATCAGCCCGCTGCAAGCCCTTGCGCGCAAACCCACGCGCCAGCGCGCCTCCAGGAAGCCAACGTAGGCGGCGCCCGTGTACAGGCCCGTCGACGCGATCGAGGTTCGCATCTGGGGGCAGCGGGTTGGGCCTTCGAGTACGCGCCGGCATTCATTCGTTCAGGCATCGAACTCGCGCCACTGACGATGCCGCTGGCGGCCGCGCGCGAGCCGTTCGTGTTCCCGGCTCTTCCAGACTCCACCTACATGAGATTGCCCGGGCTGGTGGCAGACGCGCTCCCAGACTCCTTCGGCAACAACCTGATCGACGCCTGGATGGCGGCGCAGGGCGTGGAGAAGTCGGACATCACGTCGCTCGACCGCCTCGCGTACATGGGCAAGCGCGGGATGGGGGCCCTGGAGTTCAAGCCGGTTCGGGGACCCTCGAAGTCGATGACGACGGCCATCGAGTTGTCAGTGTTGGTGGAAAGTGCCAGGCGCGCCGTGCGGGGTCGCTTTGGCAACGATGCGCTTGCTGAGGCCGCCCTGGCTCAGATCATTCAGGTTGGCACCTCAGCTGGCGGGGCTCGCGCGAAGGCGGTCATTGCATGGAATCCGACGACTCAAGAGATTCGCGCAGGTCAGTTCGACGTCGCTCCAGGGTTCGAGCACTGGCTGCTCAAGTTCGACGGACTCGGCGCCGACACCGAACTGGGGGTCAGCCAGGATTACGGTCGCATTGAATACGCGTATTATCTGATGGCCCGCGCAGCCGGCATCGCGATGTCGCCGAGCCGGCTCCTGGAAGAGCGTGGCCGCGCCCACTTCATGACGAAGCGCTTCGATCGCGACGGCAACACCAAGCATCACGTCCAGACGCTGTGCGCGATGGCGCACCTGGACTACCGTCAGAAGGCGACTCACGACGTGAGCCAGTTGTTCCTGACAATTGACCGCTTGCATTTGGGCTACCTCGCGAAGGAGGAGGCCTTTCGCCGCGTCGCGTTCAACGTCATGGCCGCGAACTGCGACGACCATACCAAGAACATCTCGTTTCTACTGCGTGAAGGGAGCGCGTGGGAATTGGCGCCCGCCTACGATGTGATCTACGCGTACAATCCGCACGGGGAGTGGACCTGTCAGCACCTGATGTCCGTGAACAGGACGTTCACCGACATCGTCCGCGAGGACTTGCTTGCCGTCGCCGACCGCTTTGGCATCGGAACCGCTCCTCGCGTTCTGAAGCAGGCAAACGCGGCCGTGAAGTCCTGGCACTCACACGCGAAGCAAGCCAACGTCAGCGTGCGCGAGACGAACCGCATTCGGGAGCAGCATCGCTTACTGTAGCGACTTTCCAAGTGGGCCACCTGTTCGCCGTTCTCCAGCCCGAGTGGTCGAGGGTGTTGGCCGACCGTACGGCGCTGGACGACGAGCTGAAGCAACTGCGCGCCGACGTGGTCGAAACCAAGCAGGCATCGGCCGCGCAGCGAGCGGTAGCTGCGCGCGACCGACGACGAGACTGTCGGAAGAGTGTGGCGAAGCCGACGCCTCGCCAGAGCAATGAGTTGTGTGGCTTTGTGGTCGGGGGCGACCCTTCGATGAACTCAGGATCGCTCCGCGTGCGATTGGTCGGGGCGACTGGATTCGAACCAGCGACCCCCTGCGCCCAAGGCAGGTGCGCTACCAGGCTGCGCTACGCCCCGACCCGACCAACGTAAATCTTACTTGGTTGCCGTGTCCTGCGCCAGCGACGCCAGATCGATGACGAAGCGATAGCGGACGTCACTGCGGAGCACGCGCTCGTACGCCTCGTTCACCTGCTGGATCGGGATGATCTCGATGTCGCTCGTGATGCCGTGCTGCCCGCAGAAGTCGAGCATCTCCTGGGTCTCTCGGATGCCCCCGATCATGGACCCGCTCAGGCTGCGGCGATGCGGAATCAGCGCGAACGGCGTGATCGGCACCTGGGTCTCGGGCACGCCGACCTGCACCATCGACCCGTCGAGCTTCAACAGGCCCAGGTACTGGTTCCAGTCGATCCCTGCCGACACGGTGTTGATCATCAGGTCGAAGCGCGACGCCAGCCGCTTGAAGGTCTCCGGGTCAGAAGTGGCCTGGACCTCGTCGGCCCCCATGCGCCGCGCATCCGCTTCCTTGCGGAGCGACTGGCTCAGGACGGTGACGTGCGCCCCGAGTGCATGGGCGAATTTGACCGCCATGTGCCCGAGACCGCCGAGGCCCACGACCGCCACCTTCTTGCCAGGGCCGGCGTGCCAGTGCCGCAGCGGGGAATACACCGTGATGCCGGCGCATAGCAGCGGTGCAGCGGCGTCGAGCGGCAGGTTGGCGGGAATCCGCAGGACGTAGTCCTCGTTGACGACGATCCGTTCGGAGTAGCCGCCCTGGGTCACCGTGACGCCGTCACGTTCCTTCCCGTTGTAGGTGAAGGCGACGCCCTCCTCGCAGTACTGATCGAGCCCGGCCTTGCAGGGCGCGCACGTCCGGCACGAGTCCACGAAGCAGCCGACGCCGACACGGTCGCCCGGCTTGTAGCGCGTGACGCCGGAGCCCACCTTCGCGACGATGCCGGCGATTTCGTGACCGGGGACCATCGGATATATCGACGGGCCCCACCCGGACCGCGCCTGGTGGATGTCGCTATGGCAGATGCCGCAGTACTTGATGTCGATCAGGACGTCGTGCGTTCCGGGCTCGCGGCGGCCGAACGAGTAGGGCGCGAGCG
>JAPKZP010000145.1 GCA_026393735.1 Acidobacteriota bacterium | reverse complement strand
TCGAGCAGGCTCAAGAGCCTCGAGGCCATCGACGATCTGAGCCGATCCCTCGGCGCGCGCCGTGTCTCGGTCCAGGAGGTCCGCCGTGTCGATGGACACAGCCCACGGGTGGACGCCATCCCGTAACTTCGAGCGGCGCATCGGCTCGCTCGGCCGCACTGGACGTCGAGCTCCGCTCGTTTGCCGTCGAGCGGCACCTCGTCTCGCCTGTTAGCCACGCATGTCTTCCTGGATGATCCCTCTCGCGTACAACTGACCTGTGGTGACGGTCGAGGAACGCAAACGGCCAGACGAGGGCGCCCACGGCTCGAGGTGGACTGTCCCAAAGTGAACACGTACGCACGGCCCATTGGCTGCACACTCACAGGGCAGGCAATGATGCGATCGCTGACCGAACAGCCTTGCCTTCCAAGAAACACGGAGACCAACCATGAAGAAGATGCTGCTGACGGTCGCGCTCGCGTTTCTCGGCGCCGGCGCCGGCTGCGCCAGGCAAGTCGATCTCGAGAAGGTGCCGCTCGGCACGAACGTCGACGTGACACGGGAGGACGGCGGCGTCGTGCGCGGCACGCTCGCCGGGCGCGACGAGAAGACGGTGAAGATCACCACGGGATCGACCACCCGCGCGGTTCCCCGCGATCAGATCGTCGCCATGCAGTCGGCGGACGACATGCCGGCCGAGCTTCCGCCCGTCGCCAGGTTCCGCGAGTTTACGCTCCCGGCGGGTACGCGGCTCGAGGTCCGATTGAACTCGCCGGTCGGCTCGGAGTCCAGCCACGCCGGCGATCCGGTTGAGGCCACGCTCACCACCCCCGTGATCGTCGACGGCACCGAGGTGCTTCCGGCAGGCAGCGTCGTCAGGGGCAGGGTGGAGGCGGCCCGGTCATCCGGGAAGGTGAAGGGCCGTGGCGATCTGACGCTGCGCTTCGACTCGGTCTCGGTCGCGGGAAGCGAGGAGCGGGACCCCATCGCCGCACGAGCCAGCTTCCTGGCGCCCTCAGGGAAAAAGCGCGATATCGCCATGATCGGCATCCCGGCCGCCGGCGGCGCCCTGATCGGCGCCCTGATCGGTGGAGGGAAGGGCGCCGCAATCGGCGCGGGCATCGGCGGAGGCGCCGGGACGGGCGTGGCCCTGTCGACGCGCGGTCCGCAAGTCGTGTTGCCGAGCGGCAGCCTGCTGGCACTTCCGCTCGATCAGGCGATCGATGTTCGCGTGCCGATCACGAAGTCGTAGTGCACGGCGTTTTCGCTGGGGTGTCGAGGGAGAACTGTTCGGTTTCAAGGGAGAGGTCAATATGTTGTGGACAATCTTTCTGGTTCTGGTCGTGTGGTGGGTCCTGGGACTCGTCAGTTCCTACACGCTCGGTGGATTCATCCACCTCCTGCTGGTATTGGCCGTCGCGGTGCTGCTGATCAGGGTCATCCAGGGGCGCCGGATCGCCTGAGCTCGAGGGCGACCGGATGACAGGACTCGGCGGGGACGGCCAGGGCGCACGCCTGCAGCCGTCCCGGCACGATCGGGGAAACGGCCGCCCACGTCCGTCCGGACCATTCCTGTCGCTCAGACCCGAATGGTCCGCTGACCTTCATCCAGCCACACGAGCCCATGGCGCCAGGCGACAGACAGGGCCGCAACGACGGGAATCGCGAGGAATATCCCCGCGATGCCACCCAGCTCCACGCCGGCGAGCACCGCGATGATGACGGCCAGTGGGTGCAGGTGGATCCCGTGTCCCATGAGGCGCGGGTAGATCACGTAGTCTTCGATCACCCGAACGATGGCGAGAAACCCGCTAGACCAGAGCGCCAGCATCGGGGCATGCAGCGCCGCAATGATGCCGGCGATCACCGCAATCAGGAGCGGGCCCACCAGCGGAATGAACTCGAGGACGCCCGCGAGCACGCCGAGCAGGACCGCATACGGTACCCCGAGCATCGCGAACCCCACGCCGCAGATCGAGCCGACCAGGAGGCACGCGATGAGCTGCGCCCGGATGTATGCTGCCAGCGTCGTATTCAGCTCCCCGAACAGCCGGTATCCGCGCCCGCGGAAACGTTCGGGAAGGGCGTCGAGGGTGGACTGCCGGAGACTCTCGACGTCTTTGAGAAGGAAGAACGACAGGACCGGGATCAACACCAGCCACGGCAGATACGACATGACGCCGAAACCCGCGACCAGCGATTCCTGCACGGCTTCGACGGCCCGATCGCCGGCGTCGACGAGCGACTGGTCGATGCGCCGTCGCATTTCGACTGGCAGCCTCAACCGCTCGTACGATCGCTCCCAACCTCCTTCCCATGCGCGCAACGACTGGGAGTAGGCCGGCACCCGCGCCACCGCATCACCGAACTGCTGCGAGACGGTCGGCAGCAGCAGCACGGCGCCAGACCACGCGACCACCGACACGATCACATACACGATGCCGATAGCCGGGCCTCGTGACAGGCGAGGCGGGATCCTGACGGCGCGGAGCACACGCTCGGTGATTCCGACCAGCGGGTTGATCAGGTACGCGAAGAACATCGCCAGCACCAGCAGGAGGGCGACGCCCTCCAGCTTGTAGAGCACCAGGGCGCCGACGGCGATGGCGAGGACGATGAGGACGGATCGGTACATGTGCCGGAATCCTTGATGTTGGAGCGTACCTCCCTCGCGCGGCGGCGGACTGTTCCGGATTGCACAGCGACCGGCGTGCCGTCCGTTGAACAATCTGGAGGTTGACTACGATGCGGCCGCCGGCGTCCGTCATCCGATGGGGCACGATCCTCGCGCGCACAGGCCGCGCAGTGTATGAAGACGACTGCCTCGGCTGGGCCGCCGAACTGGCGTTCTTCTGGTTCCTCGCCCTGTTCCCCGCACTGCTGTTCATCGTGGCCCTGGCCAGTTATCTCCCGATGCAGCCCCTGATTGATGTCGTCGTGGGAGGGCTCGCGCGCGTGGCCCCCAACGATGTCCTCGTGCTCGTCCGGGAGCAACTCGTTCAGATCGCGCAGGGACCGCCCAGTGGCCTTCTCACGCTCAGTCTGCTGGGCGCGCTGTGGAGCAGCTCTTCGGCGATGACGGCCATCATCGACACGCTGAACCAGGCCTACCACGTGAGGGAGGGGCGCTCCTGGTGGCGGGTCCGCCTCCTCGCCATCGGGCTGACCGCCGTGCTGATACTGTTCGCCTTGATCGCCGTGGGACTCATGATGATCGGGCCGACGCTGGCGGTATACCTCGAGAACAGCCTCTACGCGCCCCGGCGCTTCGCCGGGGCGTGGGCCATCGCGGAGTGGCCGATCGTCTTTGGACTGATCGTGACGGCGCTTGGAGGGATCTACTACTTCGCACCCAACGTCCGGCGGCCGTTGGTCTGGATCGCGCCTGGCGCCGTCGCGGCCACCCTATTGTGGATGCTCGCATCGATCGGGTTCAGCTGGTACGCGAGCCACTTCGGGGCGTACCAGAAGACATACGGGGCCATCGGCGGGGTCATCGTGGCGCTGCTCTGGCTCTATGCGTCCGGCCTCGCCATTCTCGTCGGAGCGGAACTGAACGCTGCCATCGAGCAGACGGTG
>JAPKZP010000370.1 GCA_026393735.1 Acidobacteriota bacterium | reverse complement strand
TCGCGCCAACGCGGCAGCGAACCCATCGGCGAACCGTGGGGTGGCTCAGACGATCGATCAGCTGTTCGGACCGCTGCCGGTCACCGAAACGCAGGGACGCGCGTGGCTTTACATGGGCGGCCAGTTGAAGCTGGTCCGGGTGCGCCTCGGCATCACGGATGGCACGTACACCGAGTTGCTGAGTGGCGAGATTCAGTCAGGACAGGAACTCGTCACGGCGGTCGTGACGCCCGCCGCGGCGGCGGCCGCCGCGACGCGTTCGCCGTTGATGCCCGGCGGCCCGGGCGGCCAGCGGCCTGGCCAGAGTCCGATCGGCGGCGGCGCCCGTGGCGGCCCGGGAGGCCACTAGCTCCATGCCCGTTATCTCCGTTCGTGATCTGAAGAAGACCTACGTCGTCGGCGACATCCAGGTGCACGCGCTGCGAGGCGTGGACGTGGACGTCGAGCAGGGCGAGTTTCTGAGCGTGACAGGTCCATCCGGTTCCGGCAAGTCGACGTTCATGCACATCCTGGGCTGCCTCGATCGCCCGACGTCCGGGCGGTACATTCTGGACGGGCAGGACGTGTCCACGATGTCCCGGGACGAGCTCGCCAAGGTGCGGAATCACCGGATCGGCTTCGTCTTCCAGGGTTTCAATCTCCTGTCGCGCACCAGCGCCATCGAGAACGTCGAACTGCCGCTGCTCTACAGCCGGCAGCAGATCAAGGGGTCGGAACGCCACAAGCGTGCGCGCGCGGCGCTGGAAATCGTCGGGTTGCTGGAACGGTCGCATCACCACCCGAACCAGCTCTCCGGCGGTCAGCAGCAGCGCGTGGCGATTGCGCGCGCGCTCATCAACAATCCGTCGATCCTGCTCGCGGACGAGCCGACCGGAAACCTCGACACGCGGACGAGCATCGAGGTGATGGACGTCTTCCAGCGCTTGAACATCGAGCGCAACATCACGATCCTGCTCATCACGCACGAGCACGACATCGCGGAGTACGGCACGCGGACCATCGCGTTCCGGGACGGGCATATCGTGTCGGACCAGCGGAACACGGTGCGGCGAATGGCCAGGGCTGAGCTGGCGGCGCTGCCGCCGCCGGAAATCCTGAACGGGAGCACGGTAGCGGTGGGAGCGAAGTAACGCCATGATGCGGATCCTCATGATTCTGCGCGTCGCGCTCAAGGCGCTGAACCGCAACAAGATGCGGACGGCACTGACCATGCTGGGCATGATCATCGGCGTGGCCGCCGTCATCGCGATGGTGGCGCTCGGCAAGGGCGCGCAGTCGTCGATCGAGAACCAGATCAAGTCCGCCGGCACGAACATCATCAACGTCTACGCCGGCAATTTCATGTCGGGCGGCGTCCGCCAGGGGTCCGGCGCGGCGAACACGCTGACGATCGAGGACGCGAACGCCATCCGCACGGAAGTGCAGGGCGTACAGTACCTGGCGATCGGCGTGAACACGAGGACGCAGGTCATCGCAGGCAACCAGAACTGGTCGACACGCGTCAACGGCAGCGAGGTCGACTGGCCGGCGATCCGGACGTGGGACGTGAAGTACGGGTCGTTCTTCACCCAACAGGACGTCAACAGCTCCGCCAAGGTCGTGGTGCTCGGGTCGACCGTCTCGACCAACCTGTTCGGCGAGGACACCGACCCCACGGGCCAGGTGATCCGGATCAAGAACCAGCCGTTCAAGGTCATCGGCGTGATGGCCAGCAAGGGCTCCAGCACCGGCGGCGACGACCAGGATGACAGCGTCGTCATCCCCTACACGACCTGCCAGAAGAAGCTGATGGGGATCCAGCACATCCAGAACATCACCGTGTCGGCGGCCCAGGCCGGCGAGGTGTCGGCCGTCGCCGAGCGGATTACCGCGCTCCTGCGAGTCCGGCACAAGATCGTGCAGGGAGACACCGACGACTTCATGGTCCGCACCCTCGAGGAGATGGCGGCCATGCGCACCGAGACGACGCGGACCATGACCTACCTGCTCGCCGGGATCGCCGGTGTCTCGTTGCTGGTCGGCGGCATCGGCATCATGAACATCATGCTCGTCTCCGTGACCGAGCGCACGCGTGAGATCGGCCTGCGGATGGCCATCGGCGCGCGCAGCGGCGACGTCCTGATGCAGTTCCTGGTCGAGGCCATCGTCCTCAGCATCTTCGGGGGATCGATCGGGATCGCCCTGGGGTTCGGTATCTCGTGGGGTGTCACGGAATTCCTGACGTGGCCCACCACGATTTCGTCCGACGCCGTCCTCCTCGCGTTCGGGTTCTCGGCGATGGTCGGCATCTTCTTCGGGTTCTACCCGGCAACCAAAGCCGCAAAGCTCGACCCGATCGAGGCACTGCGGTTCGAATGACCACCACCACTACCACCACAATGAAGGAGTTCCAGATGACGAGAAAGTTCGTGTTCGTTGCCCTCCTGGCCGTCGCGCTGGCGGTCCCGTCGCTTGCCCTCGCGCAGGCCCCCAACTTCACCGGCAAGTGGATCCAGGACATGGAGAAGAGCGACCCGGCGATGGGCGGCGGCGGTGGCCGCGGTCCGCAGGGTCCGCAGACAATCGCCATCACCCAGACGGCGGCCGACATCACGTTCGAGCGGGAAACCCCGAACGGCGTGCAGAAGACCGTCTACAAGCTCGATGGCAGCGATAGCGTGAATGCCGGCGGGCGCGGCGGCGACGTGAAGAGCAACTCCAAGTGGGACGGCGCCAAGCTCGTCACGAAGTACTCGCGCACGATGGGCGAGGCGACGGTTGAGGTCACGGAAACCCGCAGCCTCGAGGCCGACGGCACGCTCGTGCTGGTGACCGCGATGAAGGGCGGCCCGAACGGCGACACGACCCGCAAGGTCGTCTTCAAGAAGGGCTAGTCGGGCGTTTCTGCAGTTCCAGATCGAGCGCGTCCAGCGCCTGCCTCAGCATCTGCTGCTGGGCAGGCGATTGGGCGCGCGCCACGTCTCCCCCTCGGGGGGCGGATCTGAACTCCCGCCGGGACCCTATCCCCTGATGCCGAGCAGCGTGGCCACGATTTCCGGGCGGCGGTCACGATAGAACAACTGCCGGGCGTGGCAGTCCGCGAGGCGGCCGTAGTCGAGGTCCGCATACACGATGGCATCCACTGCGGACGGGCCTCGCGCGACCACGAGGCCCGATGGGTCGCAGACGAATGACTCGCCGCCGAATTCCATCGTGGCCTCCTTCCCGACACGATTCGCCAGAGCCGTGAAGTACCCGTTCTGGAAGGCCGCCACGCGAAGCTCGGCTTCGTACAAGCCCTCAGGCCACTCGCCGACCATGCCTGCCTGTGGCACGACGACGAGGTCGGGACGCTTCAGGCCGAGCCCTCGCATGACCTCCGGATAGTGCCGGTCGTAGCAGATCGCCACCCCGATGCGCCCCGCAGCGGTCTCATACACGGGCATGCCGTGATCGCCGGGTGTGTAGTAGTCCTGCTCGTAGAAGTGCGGCATCTGCGCCACGTGCAGCATGCGAGTGGTGCCGAGCAGCCGGCCGTCAGCATCAATCACCGGTGAACTGTCGTAGGCCAGGCCGCCCTCGCGCTCGTAGAGATTCAGCACGATGACGACGCCGAGCTCCGCGGCCAGCCGCGAGAACCCGTCCGTCGTCGGCCCGGGAACGGGCTCCGCCATGTCCAGCGGGATCGTGCGGCCAGGCTGGCAGCACGGAAAGAACGGCGTGAACGCCAGTTCCGGGAAGGCGACCAGGCGCGCGCCGGCCGCGGCCGCTTCCCGCACGGCCTCGTGGCCGCGCCTGACGCTGGCCTCGTGATCGTCGCCGACCTGAAACTGCACTAGCGCGATGCGCACGGCTTACGCTCCTCCCACGACTGAAGCAGTTCACTCACGCGTCTGCCCGAGACCGGGTCGATCATCTCCGGCGCGATCTCCGCCAGCGGCCTGAGTACGAAGCCTCGCTCGCGAAATCGGGGATGTGGCACGACCAGGCCGGGTTCATCGATGATGGACGTTCCGAACAGGATGAGATCGAGGTCGAGAGTCCGGGGCGCCGCAGGGAACGGCCGCTCGCGGCCGGCGCGGCGTTCGATCTCCAGAAGGATGTCGAGCAGCTGCCGGGCGGCTCCGCCCCACGTCCCGCATGCAGCGCCGTTGAGGTAGGCGGGCTGCGTGCCGTCACCCTCGAACGCGGTCTCGACAAACACCGACGCCACGAGCCCGGAGAGGACCCGACGGCATTCCAGGATGGCTTGCGAAAGATGTGCGTGGCGGTCACCGAGGTTGCTGCCCAGGGCGATGGCGACCGGCACCATGAGCGCGTGCGCCCCTATTCGATCCAGCGGATGCCGAGCACTCCCCCGCCGGTGCCCACCCCTTCGGGCCGCCGCCCGAGGAGATCCGGACGTCCGGCCGCCGCCTGCTCGAAGAACCGCTGGTGTTCGAGTGACTCGCCCAGCACGAGGTCGAGCATCTTGCGATGTCTTGCCTGGGTGAGCCCGTCCACACGGGGTCGCCACGTCTCGACGAATTCCCGCATGCGCCGGGCGTCCTCCTCGAAGCGCGTCCGGGCCGCGGCCGCGCCCTTGCCTGGCGCCTGCAGGTCGGCGTCGCCCGCGGACTCGTCGGCGACGGCGCCTGACTCCTCGATCGCCGCGCGCAACCAGGACAGATGCGTGGCTTCACGGGCCAGCACGTACTGGTACGTGTTGTTGACTTCGTACCCCGACACCCACTGCGCGCCCAGTTCGTGGCGGCGGAAGAGCGCCAACTTGTCGCGGTGAACGTCCTGCAGCAGCGCGACGAGGTCCGACGGTTTCACGAGCTCTGCTTTTCCTTGCAGGTGATGCAGACGCGGGTCCAGGGAATCGCG
>JAPKZP010000247.1 GCA_026393735.1 Acidobacteriota bacterium | reverse complement strand
CGATCGACCGGGCGGCCCCGCTGCCCGGGGCCCTGTCGCCGAGGAACGCGAACTACTCAATCGACGTGCGGCTCGACCATGCCTCCCGCACCCTCACGGGCCGTGAGGTGATCACGTGGCGGAACGTCAGCACGCGGGCTACCTCCGAGCTCCGGTTCCACCTCTACTACAACGCCTTCAAGAACGCCCGATCCACCTGGATGCGCGAGCGCCGGCTCGCCGGGCGCGTGCGCACCGCGTCTGTGTCGCCGGACGACTGGGGCTGGATCGAAGTGTCGGCTGTCCGCCTGCTGACCGGCGAAACCACGCCCGTCGACCTCTCCTCGCAGCGGGCGTACATCGCGCCAGACGATGGAAATCGGGAGGATCAGACGGTCCTGCAGGTGCCGCTGCCGGCACCCATCCAACCGGGTGAGACGGTGAACGTCGAAGTGTCGTGGAACTCGAAGATCCCGCACACGTTTTCCCGCACCGGCGCCATCGGGTCCTACTACTTCGTCGCCCAGTGGTTTCCCAAGATCGGCGTGCTCGAAGACACGGGCTGGAACTGCCATCAGTTCCACGCGGGCACGGAGTTCTACGCGGACTACGGCGTCTACGACGTCCGGATGACGGTACCGAAGGCGTGGGTGCTCGGTGCGAGCGGGCGGGAGCGCACGAGGCGCGACAACGCCGACAACACGTCGACGTTCACCTATCACGCCGAGGACGTGCACGACTTTGCGTGGACGGTGAGTCCCGACTACATCGAGCGGCGGGCGCGGTTCGAGCACCCGACGCTCCCGGCCGTCGAGATGCGCCTGCTGCTGCAGCCGGAACACGCCGCGCAGGCCGATCGCCACTTCGAGGCCACGCGGACCGCGCTGCGGTACTACGGCGAGTGGTTCGGGGCCTATCCGTACGGCCACATCACGATCATCGATCCGGCCTGGCAGAGCGGCGCGGGCGGCATGGAGTACCCGACGCTCTTCACGGCCGGGTCCCGTTGGATGGCGCCCGCCCGCGTCACACAGCCCGAGCACGTGACGGTTCACGAGGCCGGTCACCAGTTCTGGTATGCCATCGTCGGCAACAACGAGTTCGAGCAGGCGTGGCTCGACGAAGGCTTCAACACCTTCTCGACCGCTCGCGCGATCGAGGCGAATCCGGCAGACCGGGTGAACTACTACGCCCGGCGGTACTTCGGCGGATTCGTCCCATACGTCTTTCGCGACATTCCGCTGTCGCGGGAAGTCGATGGCAACGGGCTGTCCGGCTACCGGGCCAGCGCGAAGTCCGACGCGCTGTCCACCCCCTCGTACGAGTACTTCCCGGCGACGGGCGGCGGCCTCTCGTACGACAAGACGGCCCTCTGGCTGCACACGCTGGAGCGCTACCTCGGGTGGCCGACGCTGCGGCGCGTGATGGCCACGCACTTCGACCGGTGGAAATTCCGCCACCCGAAGCCCGAGGATTTCTTCGCCACGCTCAACGAGGTGTCCGGGCGCGACATGACGTGGTTCGTCGACCAGGTCTACCGCAGCTCGAACGTGTTCGACTACGGCGTGGAATCGATCTCGGTCGAACCCGCGAGGGGCCCGGGGTACGTCGACCACAATGGCAAGATCGAGCTCGAGCCGACGGGCGACCCGGCGTCACTGACCCGATCGACGGTGATTGTCCGGCGTTACGGCGAGGCGGTCTTTCCCGTGGACGTGCTGGTGCGGTTCACAAACGGCGAGAAGGTCCGCGAGCGGTGGAACGGACGCGATCGGTGGACGGCGTTCTCCTACGAGCGCAAGGCCGGTGTGGCTGACGTCGTGGTCGATCCTGACCAGGTGCTGCTGCTCGACATCAATCGAACGAACAACAGCTGCACGACGGTTCCGATGGCCGCGCCGGCGGCCCGCAAGTGGTCGCTCAAGTGGATGCTGTGGCTGCAGGACGCACTGGCGACGTACGGGTTCTTCGTGTAGGCATCGGGACGAGCAGGGATTCGTCATGACGATCATGCTGGCGGCGTTCAGGGACGGGTGGCGTCGTGTCTTCCAGGCTCCGGCGATTCTCTTGGGCATGTGGCTGATCGCGGTGCTCACGGTGATCCCGGCGGGCCTGGTCGTAGAACAAGGCATCGCGACCAGCCTCGGCAGCAGCCTCGACGCCCAGACGCTGGCAACCGGCGTCAACAGCGAGTGGTGGGATCGCTTCGGCGAGACGGCGACGGGCCTCGGCGCGACGTTCTCGCCGACCATCATCGGGTTCGGCGCCGTCCTGGACAACCTGAGCCGATTCCTCGACAACGGCCCGCTCCCCGCCGCCCTTCTTGGGCTGGTCGCGCTCTCGTTGCTCACCTGGATCTTCCTCGTCGGCGGGATCATCGATCGGTACGCGCGGATGCGGCCGCTGCGCGTCCACGGGTTCTTCTCGGCCTGCGGCGTGTTCTTCGTGCGGTTCCTGCGATTGGGTATCGTGGCGGCGATCGGCTACGCCTTCCTGTTCGGCGTTGTCCACGGGTGGCTGTTTGACCGGCTCTACGGCTGGGCCACCCGCGATCTCGCCGTCGAACGGACGGCGTTGGTCATCCGCGTGGCGCTGTACGTCGTGTTCCTAGAGCTGGCTTCGTTCTGGAATCTCGTGATGGACTACGCGAAAATCCGTGCCGTCGTCGAGGATCGACGGAGCATGCTCGGCGCCGTACTCGCGGCGTGGCGGTTCGTGGTGGGCCACCCGCTGAAGGCCGGTGGGCTCTACGCACTGAACGGCGTGGCGTTCGTCGCCGTCCTGGGGCTCTACGCGGCCGCCGCCCCCGGTGCCGCCGGCTACGGTGGTGCGGCCTGGTGGGCGTTCGCCATCGG
>JAPKZP010000745.1 GCA_026393735.1 Acidobacteriota bacterium | reverse complement strand
GCCGATTCACTTCCTAGGGAAGCATGCATTGGCAGGGGCAGCGGGCGACGGACCTTGACTGGGTAGCCCAAGAGAGTGTTGGAATGAGCGTCCACATGCTACGGCAAGGGGGTGATGGCGCATAGCCAGGAGCGGTGAACCGGCACGTTGCCAGCTTCCCTAGGCTGCTCCCGGCATAACCAACACCAGCCTCTGTACATCGGGTTTGCTCACTGGAAGCTCACCCCTGCCAAGCCTGTGTCCCTGGCCCCAGTTCTTACGGGCCGTCCGAGTTTTTAACGAGGTTGCGTTCCTCGCTGCACAGGTGGAAAGGCTGCTGGGTTTGTCTAGGAAACGAAGCGGCTTAGGATCACCCCCGCCCAAGGTGGAAGCCGCTGGTGCTTGTACCCAAAGCGGTGGCGAGAGAGATCCTAAGCCGTTCCGTCACACCGGGCTTCCACACCCAGCAGACGGGCGTATCCTGACAGGTGCTTGCGGAAGTGCAAGTGGCGAACTATCCGGTCATTCCGGTCAGTTGACTTGCGGGGTCACTTGCGGGGTCACTTGCGGGGTATTCAGTTACGGTCTAATAACCATTCTAGCGCAAGTTAAAGCGCGGATTGAACCTTAAAGCGGCATGTTGAGGTCTAAATACCACGGGAACGAAAGATACGCGGTCTCTAAGATATCGTAAATACCGATATAAAGGTTACGGTTTCCTATGTATAAGCAGTTTACGTTTCCAGCGAAATACTATCTATAGGAAACAGAAACCCCCGGCATGGCCAGGGGTTCTTGAGAGCAGCTTATGCCGGTTAACGTGCTCTTGATTGCTTACGAATCAGCGCCGTCTTAGGCTGGCGCTTCCATGGAAGAGGCGTCGGCATGGGTATCCTGCCGATGGGGCGGTCCCTGTAGATGGTCCGTATCATGGTATCGGTTCAATACTTAGAAGTTCGTACTCATAGTCTTTATGCGGTCCAATACGCATGCACGCATGTTCGTCTGGTGGCTCTGGCCTAGGTAGCCCCAGCGAATCGTAGAAGAAGTGCTCCCGGTTATCATCACAGGCGTAGTTATTCTCTTCCCATTCAAACCTCAGCGTATCAATATCGGAACCATTCGACGGGAACCAATCGTATATGGTCCAGTCATCAATTCCAGATACAACCTGTCCGGTGCTGTGTTTCCGTAGCGTTATAATAGCCTTGGGATACCAGAGTTCGTATGTCATGGCTTGCGGTTCGCACACGTTGTGGAGCAGACCAACTGGCGGGAGGGTCCCGTGTACCAGCGACCGCATACCGGGCCGATGCGGGGCGTCGATGGGATGCGGTAGCGTTTCATACACACCATCCGCAACATCCAAAGGATAGTTTTTCCTCTAGCATGGTGCAGATGTAATCATATCCAGCATCCGTAATACCGTATTTATCCAGAATATCTGGAGACGATTTCTTGCGAGTAAACTGCATGTCTCCGCATCCGAATTCTTCCTTTTCATCGGGTTCTCGGTCGTACTTTTCCCCGAAGTCACCGAGGTCAACGTCTACACCGTTTATCTGACCATAGCAGCAGCAAAAGCTACTGCTGAATGAAACTTTTTGAAGTAAGTCTTTCACCTCACACCTCCAGAATCTCAATAGGCCCGATCACAGGCGGGTTCTTGGTCAGGTCGATAGCAAAATCAGGCTTGACAAACCAGGCTTTAGCCAAGTCCCAGTCGATAAGCTGCTCCCGCTTGCGGTAGTGGTGCCAGCAATCATGCAGGATGAGCGGGACGGAGCCGAAGCGGAGAGGGCAGACGGAGACTTTCATTTGGTCACCTGCGTAAGCCCCACCGTGATCATTTCCAGCAGCTTAGGCACTTTATCCATGTCGCACCGGCCAACGTCATCTTGGTACGGATAAACCTCCCAGTAGGCAGCACCATAGCAGCCAATGCGGTCGTACCCGTCAAGGTACACGCTAACCTCATGGTAGCTGTTCCCGTCCAAACTGATGCGGAATCGCACAATCGCACAATTGAATGGCGGAGTGATACGAACCTTCCAATCGGCTGGGAACTGGATAGCTGGTATACACTTGGTCCAGTTGTGCCACTCTTCCGCCTCTTGGATACTCCAGCGTTGGCGTTCGGCGTTGCGTTGCTTTTCGGTTTGGATGATCACGGCTTATGCCTCCTAACGCCGATCCCCGCACTGGCACCATACCAGGCGGGGCTTGCGGTTGCTTATGCTGCTGTTTACGTAGCGGTTCCCTTTGCATCAGCAAGCGCAGAAAACACGGCGGAAACCGCGATATCACGGCACTTGTCACGGTGGCAACCCGTCAGGCGGTGGAGCAGACGGGAGAGGTTATCAACGGCTACGGCTTTCTCCATGGCGTTTGACATGATGGGGATGGAGTCTAGGAGGCAGGCGGTTTCAGTCATGGGTTCACCGGAACGGGTTGGGGACAAGGATGCGAAGCTGGTTGGATTGGGCCAATCTAGCTTGCGCTTGGACGTCGGCGGCGTTGGCGGCGTTGGCGGCGGCGTTGGCGGCGTTGGCGGCGGCGTAGGCGGCGTAGGCGGCGTAGGCGGCGGCGTAGGCGGCGGCGTCGGCGGCGGCGTAGGCGGCGACACGATTCTTTTCGCTTGGCACCCGTGCCCATCGCTCGGCCGAAAGAATGGCCGTGCGCGGACGCTTATCCTCCGGATACCGCTGTTCATACGTCGGTAACGCCATCCGCGCACACGCCGAGGCAGCCGTGACTACCCGCCGATGGGCCATGCTCCCCTGCTTGCCGATGCGACGACCCGCCAACCAGAGCATCCAGTCGCCACGTTCGCACCGCGCCCACGCGGTTGTCAGATTCGGTTGGGTCCGTGCCCATGCCACCGCGTCAGTACACGCGCCCATCGTCACGAGTCGATCACTCCAGTGTGTCGTCGCCATCATGTCCCCTCCCGTCCAAGCGCCTCCCGAATCCACAACTGCGCTTCACCGCTCGTGATGTGCGAGCCGGTCACACGCAGCACCCGCCAGCCCTGCAGCGCCGCCGCGTTGTATTTCGCGCAGTCCTCGGTGAATCCCCGGCCTCGCACATGTCTCCCTTGGCTGTACAGCCCACCTTCCACCTCGGCAGCGACCATCTGCGCCGGCCACGCAAAATCGAACCGCCACCGTCGCACCCGGTCAAAGCGATACTCCCGCACAGGCGCCGGCACACCGCACAACGCCAAGTCACGCGCCAGCCGCGTTTCCAGATCGCTCACGCTCATGTCCGATCCCCGTCGGCGGGCCGGCGCATGACGTCCCGCTCGCGTGCGAGCACTGGATTCCACCCGCAGCACGCACAGCGCCGCGTGAAGGCGTGGGCCGTGTTCGGCTGGCCCTCGTGTCCACAATGCCCCATGTGGCAAACGCCGACTCCAGGGCAGGCCAGGCGCCGCTCGAACCCCGTGTCCTCGCACACCGGGCAGGCGAACACGCCGAGCGCGTGATTGATGTCGGCCGGCACATCTCCGCCGTGTGTCGCGTGCGTGCGAGCGGCATCCCCACAGGCGTCGATCACTTGGACCGGACGGGGCATGAAGCGGCAGGTTTTGCCCAGATGCTCCAGCGCCGTCACGACAACGGCCAGCGGATAGTGCCGCACGTCCGCAAAGGCATCCATGCAGGCGGTCCCGTCCGCGGCCTTCCCGAGACGCGCCGCCATGTGGCGATACGCCTGCGTGAACTGGTCCACATCGACGTCCGTCATGGGCGGCCTCCGTTCGCACGGCGGGCGGCGAGCCGCTGGCGCACGTCGGCAGCCACCTCCGCATCCGTCGGGCCAGTGTCAACGGGCTTCAGCGGCACTACACGCGGCCGGGCGTCGTATTTGCCCTCCAACACCTTCACCGCCACATCGGGCTGCAGTAGCCAGTCGAACGTGGCGACCCAGCCGCGGTCGTTCTCGCCCCGGCAGAACGGGCTGGCTTCAATCCGCCCGATAACCTGGCTCCACTCGTCCAAGACACGCTCCTGCAACCGGGCCTGCGCTTTCCGTCGTCGCGTCTCGCTCACCTGGAGGCACCTCGCGATTGGCGGGGTCGTGCCGGCGTTCCAGAGTTCCACCAAGGCCGTGATAGGGTCGGAGTGCGCGGATGCGCCTTCCCTTCCCTTCCCTTCCCTTCTCTTCTCTTCTGTTCTCTTCTCTTCAGAGGGAATCCCCCGGAAGTTCTCGGAAGTTCCCGGAAGTTCCATACAATCTCCGTTTTCTGGCGCAATTTCTGGATACTTGCTCGTAGTGCGTCGATGGAGTCCGGTTTGGTGGTTATCGAATCCGACCACCTGGATCACGCACTGTCCACCCACCACCGCCCGTTGAATCAACCCGACGTCGGTGAGCACGCCAAGGGCCGTCTCGAAATCAGCTTCACGCCGGGGCGACGTCGGGAGCACCAACGCCTTCACGGTGAATGCGTCTCCGGCCAGCCGCCCGAAATCGTCGGCGTGGGCGTTGAGCAGGGGAAACAGCAGTTGGCAGAACTCCCCGAGTTTGCCGCCACGATCGCGGGCGTGCGCGAATCGCCGCGACGTCGAGAGCGCACCTGAAATCATTCGTCCTCGTGCCATTCCCGCCACCCCATTCGCCCACGAGTTATGTCCGCCCCCGCCAACCCGGCCCGTACCGCAGCACCACCAGGACCACCGCTGCCACCGTCAACGCCCACCACTCCGGCACCCCAGGTAGGGCGATCACGAAGGGCCTCCCGTCCGCGCCCAGACCACCGCGAAGCGTCCGCTGCGGGTCGGGCGTCGGACTGACGTCGCCACGATCCGCCCGGCCTGCGCGAGTTCACGAATCCGCGCCGAGACCGTCTGATGTGGCAACGCCGTGCGACGTTCCACCTCGTCACACGTTGACCCGTCGCCGATCGCGTCGACTACCACCCGCGCCAACCGCGTTAGATCCGGGCGGAGGGACTCGGCCGCCGCCCTGGACGTCGCGATGGTCTCGGGATGCCGCCCCGACCACGGCGCCGTTGGCAAATCCTCGGGGGCCACGGGCGCCGGGTTGTAGATGTCAAAGAGCGTGAGGTTCTTCACGAGACACGCTCCGTTCTCGGGCGTCGTCGCACGACCCCCCGGGGCCCTTGTCTCTGCGCCTCGGCCGTCGCCACGAGCCGTGCCAGGCGCCGCGTGTGGTCCTCGTTGAGCATCGTCAACGCGACGATAGTGGGACGGTGCGTGATGGCCCAGGCCCGTTGCGACGAGTCACGGTCCAGCCCCGCCAGTTCCCACCAGATCGCGTCGTCCTCCGACAGAAACCGATGGGCCCCCAAGACCCGCGCAATTTCGCAGACGATACGCCGCTCGTGGGCCACGGTCGCCCGTCGGTCGGGGCGCATCTGCCGAGAGGCGTCGGGGGGTCTCTGGAGCGCCCGTCGGAGCGTCGGAGACAGTGCGTTGGCATCCTTGACCGCCCGGCCAATGACCGCGAGGGCCAGCGCCCGGTACGCGCCCGCGCCCGCCTGGGCGTACACCCGGAGGGGGATCATGCCGCGTCGTCCCGGCACGCCCGCACGCGGCGCCACTCCTCCGATACACACGCATGGCCCCGAATCCGCCGCCAGAACAGACAGACCGCCAGGGCGAACCCGGCGCCCCAGCCGACGAGCGCCGCGATCCCGAGTAGGACGATGGTCGCGTCAGGCTGCGGCGTCATGGTCGGCTCCGTCTACCGGATCCAGTCGGCACCGGCACAGTTGATGCAGTTCGCGGTACGCGGCCTCGCGTTGATCGCACAGCCACGCGGCGAAAAACAACCACACGACGGACGCCGACACCGCGCCCACGATGAACGCGGCCCACGGCGTCATGACCGCACCTCCCTCGACCCAGCGGGCGCGGGACTCTGAACCGGAACATCCGGCCCTTCCGTTACTGCTCTCCCAGCCAGAGCCTTCCCAGGGATCGTTGCCGTTGGAGCCACGAGCCCCGCGCCCTCTTTCGTGCGACGGCATGTGTGCCGCCAAAGACCTTTAGAAGTGATGGCATACGTGCCGCCGCACGCCAGGCAGCGTGAACGGGCATAGTGCCGTGGCGCCTCATGGCGACGCCTGAACCACGCGACGAGTCGGGCGAGCATCTTCATGTCGAGACCTCCCGGTAGGTGACGCGGTACGCCGACTCGCGTTCGGCTGGCGTGCCACACGGCACGAGGACGTGTCCTGTGATGTTTTGATGGCATCGGGCACAGACCGCAAGACGATGGGCCGCGAGGATCGACCGGCCCCGGTTCCGTCGTCCAAATCCTCCAAGGAGGTGATGGTTGCCGGGCGCCGCGCGCCGCGGGCATTGGACCGGCACCGTCACGCGCCCCAGCCCCGCGAGCACCATCGGCGTGTGGACAATGACCTCGCAGCGTCCACCGCTCCGGGCGTGCACTTGATCCGACTCGGCCCGATCCCGACGCGCCAGGTCGGCCGCTCGCGCACGCTGCTGCAGCAGGCGTGGGGCCGGCTTGGGGAAACGGAGGCCCGTCATGCGGCGACCTCTCCGGGATCTGGAATCACCACGCCGAGATCCTGTGCGGCCCATCGTCGGAACCGCTCGATGAACTCGGTCATCTCGTCTGACTTGAGCTTCGTGGTGCTGCCGCCGATGGTGAAGCGCCCACGCAGGCGCCCGTTCTTCCCGCGCACCGTGACGCGCTTCGGAATAAACATCTTCTTGGCGAGGTCGTGCACTTCCTCGGGTTCATAGCCCGTGTGCTCAGACACGAGATGCACGCAGACGCCCCACCAGTAGGCGTTCTGACGAAGGCTTCGATGCCGCTTCTCGGCCGTCACCGACAAGACCACGCGCTTCCCCGCCAGCGTCGACACGTAGGACGCGAACGCCGCCCGGTTATCGAACTGCAAGCGGCCTCCCGCGTCGACGGTGGCGGAAAAGGTCCAGTCGGTCATCGTCGTGCCCTATCGGCCCGCGCCCGCCGCGATGTCGCGCTTCGCATCGACCACGATGCCGGGGATCTGGAGTGCCAACTTGAGGGATCGCGCCTGCGCGTTCAACGCCGGCATGTTGGGGTCCAACAGCGCCGCGAACGCCGGGTGGGCGGCCACGTAGGCGATGAGGGCCAGTTTGTCGGTTACGCGGGCGCTGTAGGTTGTGCGGTAACTGATACCGCCGACTACCGGCGTGGCCTTCTGAACGGTGATGACCGGCGCTTCGACGGGCTCCGCAATCAGCGCCTCAGCCTCGGCCTGGAGACTCGTGTCCCCCGTGGCCTGCGCCTGCCGCTCCATCGCGGCGGCCTCCGCCAGCCGTCGGCGTTCCTCATCCTGCCGGGCAAGCTCCTGGAGGCGGCGTGCTTCCTCGCGGCGGATCTGCTCCTGTTCGGTGTCGTAGGCGACGAGTTTCGCCTTGATGGTGGTCTCGGCTGTCACGAGCGGGGCTTCGGCGGCCTTCTGCTCGGCCACCAGCGCCCGGTGTGCGTCGAAGGCCCGCTTTACGTGTGGGCCAAAGGTGTCGGCGATCTTCTGCCGCAGCGCCTTGATGCTTTTCAGAAGTTCCGCCGCCGCGTTGTAGTGGTCGGCGGACTGGACGACGAGGGCCTCGGCGCGAGCGGGCCACGTCAAGGCTTCGACGGCGGGGGTCCGGTCAATCACGAGTGCTGCTGATTCCATTGGTAGACCTCAAGCGCAGACAGAAACACACGTTCATCGTGGCGGTCAGTGTGGAAGTCGAGCCGGTAGAGGCTGTCCGGGCGCAGCCAGAGGGACGCGCGGCGGAGCAAGGGCATCTCGGGCGTCTTGGACGCCCGCGCGTACGCGGCCGTCTGGAGGCACACCCACGGCGAGGGCTGGCCGCTCTTGATGTCGATCAGGATCGGGGCCAGCAGGGAGTTGTCGCCCTCACGCACGAGGAGATCGTAGGTGCCGGCATAGCCCCGCACGGCATCACACACGCCCTGCTCGAACGCCAGGACGCGGAAGTCCTTGTCGCGCTTGCAGGCCCGCCAGGCGTCAACGAACGGCCGCAGCGCAGGATCGAGCGTCTCGTCGTCGAGGGCGCCGTCATGGTCGAGCGCGAGCGCCTCATGCACGTACCGGCCGCGCGTGCGCCCGTCCTCGGTGAAGAACGTCGTGTCGACGAGGCCCACGCCGCGCAGAATCTCCGTGACGCTCGGCAGCACGCGGCCGT
>JAPKZP010000358.1 GCA_026393735.1 Acidobacteriota bacterium | reverse complement strand
TGAGCCCATCCGCCACAGCCCGCCAGTCCGCCGCGCTGCGCGCCACGTCGCGGGCGGCCGTGTCGGGGTCGCCCAGTCCGACCAGCGCCTTCACGAGTTCGGACCGCGTCGCGCCGTCTGTCGGGCAGAACCGCAAGGCTTCCCGCCACGCCCTGATGCCCTCTGCGACCTTCCCGGCCTCGCACAGCACATGTCCCGCTGCGCGCAACTGCTCGGCCGCCTCAGCCGGCGCGCCGAGTTCTGCCAGCATGCGCGCCGCTTCGAGCCGACCGACGGCGTCATGAGGATCCACCTCGGCGAGCCGGTAGGCGATCTTGGCCGCACCGGCTCTATCCGATCGGCGGAGCCGCTGCTGGAACAGCGCATGGAGGTACCCGCGCGCGTCGGCGGACAGGCCCTGCTGCGCTGCCAGGTCGGCCGCGCGCAACAGCGCGGTGTCGTCCTCGGGATGGATCTTGACGATCTTCTTGTAGAGGGCCGTGGCCTTGGAGAGGAAGCCGTCGCGCGCGAGCTGGTCGGCGATGCGCGCATACTGCGTCACCGCGCGTTCGATCTGGCCGGCGCGCACGTACAGGTCACCGAGCAGGTTGGCCGTGGCCCAGTCGCCCGGCTGGTCGTCGACCAGGCGGGCGTACTCCGCGATGGCGGCCTCGAGTCGTCCCTGGCGCAGCAGCTTCTCGGCCCTTCGGAGCGTGTCTTCGCGGTCCATCGGCGAACGCGTCAGGAATGCCCGGACGCCGGAGCGTCCCGCGTGATGACATCGAAGAGCGATGGCGCGCGAAACGACTGGCGATGGTGGATGGAGTAGCCGTGCTCGCCCAGTGCGGCCAGGTGTTCAGGCGTGCCATATCCCTTGTGACGGTCGTAGCCGTATCGGGGGTCGGCCTCGTGCAGCGCCATCATGAGCCCATCTCGGTAGACCTTGGCGACGATCGACGCGGCCGCAATCGACGCGCAGCGCCGGTCGCCCTTGATGATGCCGCGCTGTGCGGTCATCAGACCCGGAATCCGAAAGGCATCGACCAGTACGAAGCCCGGCTGAGGCACGAGTCCCAGCACGGCGCGGCGCATCGACTCGAGGGAGGCGACGCGGATGTTCATCCGGTCGATGTCCGCGGGTCCGACTTCCCCGACCGCCCAGGCCAGCGCCTCGGCGCGAATCCGATCGCTCAGGCGTGCCCGCTCGGCCGGCGGCACGAGCTTGGAGTCGGCCAGACGCGGGATGTGGCGATCCGGATCCAGGATGACCGCGGCGGACACCACCGGGCCGGCCAGGCACCCGCGTCCCACCTCGTCGACCCCCGCGACATGGACGAATCCACACCGTCGCAGGGCGCGTTCGAAGGTCCGCCGGGCACCCGTCCGCCGCATGGCTGGGCCGCTGCGCAGTTCCGCTACTTCGCGGGCCGCTTGGTCTCTTTCATGCGGGCGGCCTTGCCCTTGAGCTCCCGGAGGAAGTAGAGCTTGGCACGCCGGACCTTGGCGGACCGCACGACGTCGATGTGGTCGATGATCGGCGAGTGCAGCGGGAAGATGCGCTCCACGCCCTGGCCGAACGACACCTTGCGAACGGTGAAGGTCGCCCGCGCCGAGCCCCGATGCTGGCCGATGACGATCCCCTCGAAGACCTGGATGCGCTCCTTGTCGCCCTCGCGCACCTTCACATGCACACGCACCGTATCCCCGGACCGCATTGCCGGCCGTTCGGTAGTCTGTGCCTTTTCGACTGCCTCAATCGCGCCCATGCTCGACTCCTCTCTCGTTCAATAACACGCGCAGGATTTCGCGCTCTTCGCTATCCAGTTCGGCCGTCCTCAGCAGGTCCGGCCTCAACGCCAGCGTCCGGCTCAGTGCCTCTCGCTTCCGCCATCGCCGGATCTCGGCGTGGTTCCCCGACAGCAGCACGGCGGGGACCCGCAGATCCCGGAATTCCGCCGGCCGGGTATAGTGCGGGAAGTCGAGCAACCCGCGGTTGAACGAATCGACTTCCACCGATTCCTCGTCACCGACGGCGCCCGGCAGCAACCGCACGACCGCGTCGACGATCACCAGCGCGGGCAGTTCGCCGCCCGACACCACGTAGTCCCCGATCGAGAGTTCCTCGGTGACCAGCGCCTCGCGCACGCGATCGTCGACCCCTTCGTACCGCCCGCACAGCACCACCACGTGGCGCATGGCCGCCAGCCGTTCGGCCTCACGCTGCGTGAACGTGCGGCCCTGCGGCGAGGTCAGGATGACGGCGTCCACCTCGCACCCGGCCCGGATCGCTTCCACGGCCTTGAACAGCGGCTCGGGCTTGAACACCATGCCCGGCCCCCCGCCGTACGACACGTCGTCGACCGATCGATGCCGATCCGCCGTGTAGTCGCGCAGGTCGTGCACCCGCACGTCGGCGATCCCGCGCTCGATCGCCCGCCGCACGATGCCCTCCCCCAGTGGCCCGTCGAACAGGCGGGGAAAGATCGTGACGACGTCGAATCTCACAGCCGCCTGCCCCGGCGCTCCCTCCGGCTGCGGGCGGTTTCGTTCAGGCCCAGCAAGCCCTCCGGCGCCGCAATCACGATCCGACGGCCGGCCGTATCAATCACCGGGCACATCTCCTCGGCGAGGGGGATCAACTCTTCACCGGCGTCCGAGCGCACCACCAGGCGGCTTGCCGCCCCGCTGCCGTCGACCCGTTCGACCTCGCCGACCATGACGCCGCCGACGGTCTCGACGCGGCAGCCGACGAGGTCGTGCTGGTAGAACATCCCCGCGGGCAGCGCCGCCAGTTCGTCCGGGGCGATCCGCAATTCGAGCCCTGCCAGTTCGTCCGCGTCTTCGACGGCGTCGATCCCCTCGAACCCCACCACCGGACGCGTCTTCTGAAACCACACCGACCGTACGACGAGCGGCACAACCCCGCGCGCCTGACGTACGAGGAGCCGGCGCCCGGGCGCGAACCGTTCGTCCGGGAAGTCCGTCTCCGGGTTCAGGATCACTTCCCCGCGGAGCCCGTGGGAACGCGCGATGCGCGCCACCACCACCAGATCGTCCCAGGCGGCGTCGGTCATCTACCGCTGGCCGTGCTCGTCGCGGAACTCCACGCTGACGCGCTGGTCGTCCCGCTCCGCCGTGACGCCCACGAGCGTACGGATGGCAGTCGCCGTGCGTCCCTGGCGCCCGATCACCCGGCCGAGATCGTC
>JAPKZP010000334.1 GCA_026393735.1 Acidobacteriota bacterium | reverse complement strand
GGGTGGCCGGCGTGCTCCATGCGGACCCCGACGGTCCCGGCGTCGCGACGTCGACGGCGCGGGCAAAGCGTTCGTGCATCACGACCTCGCGGCAGCCGACGGGCGCTGCGCCTGCACCGACGGCAGCCAGCACTTCGCGAATCGATGGTGCCAGCACGTCGAAGACAAGCGAGGACTTGCCGCTGCCCGAGACACCCGTGATGGCGACGAGCCCGCCGGCCGGAATGCTGACGTCGATGCCACGCAAGTTGTGGTGCGCGGCGCCACGCACGTGGACTCCGGGCCTCAGTGCGCGAGCGGGCGTCGCGGCGGTCTGCTCGCAGCGTAAGCGCAGGAACCGGCCCGTGACAGACGAAGGCGCGTTCGCCAGGTCGCCTGGGCGGCCCTGTGCGACGATCGCTCCGCCGTCCCGTCCCGCGCCCGGACCGATCTCAATCGCGTGGTCTGCAGCCGCGATCACGTCGAGATCGTGCTCGACGACGACGACCGTGTTGCCGGCATCGCGAAGCGCGTGGAGCAGGCCGATCAGGCGCACCGTGTCGCGCGGATGCAGGCCTGCCGTCGGCTCATCGAGCACGTAGGTGATGCCCGTCAACCCCGATCGGAGCTCCGCGGCCAGCCGGACCCGCTGAGCTTCGCCACCCGACAGCGTCGACGCCGCGCGGTCCAGCGCGAGGTACGACAGTCCCGCGTCGCGGAGCGACTCGAGGCGTGCGACGATGTCGTGCCTCAGATCGGCGGTCATCGCGCGGATCCGATCGTCGATTGGCCGCGAGCCGTTCTCGACGCCTCGAAAGAACGCCAGGCTCTCGGAGACGGTCATCGCCAGCAGGTCGTGGATGGACGCGCCGGCGAATCGCACCGCGAGCGACTCGGGCTTCAACCGGCCTCCGCCGCACACGCTGCATGGGACCGGAATCATCAGGGCCTCGAGCGTGTCGCCGCGCGCGTCGCCGTGCTTGCGTTCGTACTCCTGCCGCACGAGTGCGAGGAGTCCCGGCCACGTCGCCTGGAAACGGTGCGAACCCGCCCGCGCGCCGCGCTGGTACCGCCAATCCACGTCGAACAGCCGATCTCCGCATCCGTGGAGGACGAGATGGCGGGCGCTGTCCTCGAGGCCCGACCAGGGCCCGGACAGGTCGATCTCCAGCGCTGCGCCGGCTGCCGCGAGGGTGGCCATATGCTGGCCATGGGGATCGCCGTAGAAGCGACCCGCTTTGTGGCCGTCCATCAACCCGTCGGCCACGGGCCGCGACGGATCCGTGATCAGCCGGTGCGGATCGCACAGCATCACCGAACCGAGGCCGTGGCATGCCGGGCACGCGCCGGCCTCGGAGTTGGGAGAAAACATGGCCGATGTCAGCGTCGGTGGGCCCGCGAAGCCGCACGCGCACCGGCCGCCGGCGAGACCAGCGCCGCAGCGCGGACAATGCCGGGTGCCTGCGCGCGAGAACAGCAGCCGGTACGCGTCGTGGATCTCGGTCAGCGTGGCGACCGTCGACCGGGGGTTGCGCGACGGGGCCCGCTGGCTGATGGCGATCGTCGGCGTCAGGCCCGTCACCTCGTCGATGACCGACTCGTTTGCCCGGACGACGAACCGGCGGGCGTAGGTGGAGAAGCTTTCAGCGAACCGCTGCTGGCCTTCGGCGAACAGGGTGTCGAACGCGAGCGACGATTTTCCGCTGCCCGACACGCCCGTCAGGACGGTGATGCGGTTGCGGGGAAAGGCGACATCGACGTGCTGCAGGTTGTGCGTGCACACGTTGGTGAATCGGATCGGCTCGTCGTCTTCTGCTCCGGCGCGCGGCACCGATGCCGGCTCGCAACCCCGGAGGGCGACGACCTCCCGTCGCAGGACCTCGCGCAGCGCCGCCCCCGTGGCCGAGCCCGACGCGTCCGCGATGGCCTCTGGGGTGCCGGCCGCCACGACGCGTCCGCCCAGGGCACCACTTTCCGGACCGAGATCGATCACGCGATCGGCCGTCTTGATCACGTCGAGGTGATGCTCAATGGCGATGACCGTATGACCGCGTGCGACGAGGTCATCGATCGCCGCGAGGAGCCGGACGATGTCGGCCGCATGGAGGCCGGTCGTGGGCTCGTCCAGAAGGTACAGCGTGCGTGCGGCCGCCGGGCGCGCAAGCTCCGTGGCGATCTTCACGCGTTGAGCTTCACCGCCAGACAGCATCGTGGCAGGGTGTCCGAGCGGGAGGTAGCCGATGCCGAGCCGGTGCAGCGGACGCAGGATCCTGGTGATCGCCGGCTGATCGGCGAAGAACGCGACGGCATCGGCAATGGACAGGCTCAGCACGTCGCTGATCGTCAGGCCGCGGTACCGCACTTCGAGGGTCTCGTCATTGAACCGCCGACCGCCGCACTGCTCGCACGTGACGGCCACCGAGCCCAGGAACTGCATGCCGATCTGGGTGACGCCGGCGCCCTCGCACACATCGCAGCGCCCGCCCTTCACGTTGAACGAGAACCGGCCCTTCGCGTAGCCGCGCTCCACTGCCGTCGGCTGCCGCGTGAACAGGTCACGCACGTGATCGAACAAGCCAGTGTACGTCGCCGGGTTCGACCGGGGCGTGCGGCCGATGGGCGCCTGGTCGATGTCGATCACCTTGGCGACAGGTTCCGAGAGGCTCAACCGGCCGGGACCGGTCCCATCCCCTTCGATCAGGCGCCGCGTTTCGCGGACCAGCGTGGATTTTCCGGCGCCGGACACGCCCGTCACCACGTTGAATGCGCCCAGCAGGAACTCCACGGTCACGTCGGCCAGGTTGTGGCGCGTCAACCCGGCCACCGTCAGCGTGCCGTGGCCGCTCCGCCGCCGCGCCGGCACCGCGATCTGTTCACGCCCGGTCAGGAATGCCCAGGTCCTGGACTCACGGCGCCGCGGGTTCTCCTCCTCGTCGGCGAGGAATCGGTCGACCGGACCGGAATACAGCACTTCGCCGCCGTCCGCGCCAGCGCCAGGCCCGACGTCGACGAGCCAGTCCGCCTGCCGCACGGCCTGGTCGTCGTGTTCGACCACGAGGACCGTATTGCCGCGGTCGCGAATCGTCCTCAGGACGTCGAGCAGCCGGCCCGTGTCGCGATGGTGCAATCCCACGGACGGCTCATCGAGGACGTACAACATGCCGCGCAGGCCCAGGCCGGCCTGGCGCGCGATCTTGATCCGCTGGGCTTCGCCGCCCGCGAGCGTCGTCGACTCGCGATCGAGCGTGAGATAGCCGAGCCCGAGATGCTGCAGCACGTCGCAGCGTTCGAGCACATGCTGGCGAATCGTGCCGAAGAAGGCCGAGGCGACAAAACCTCTCCCGGCGAACGAACCTCTCCCGGAGAGGTTTTCGCCTTCAGAGCAGTTGTAGAAACCTCTCCGGGAGAGGTTTCCGGATTGGCCGAAAAGCTGGGCGAGTTCGTCGATGGACAACGTCGCCACGTCCGCGATGCTGCGGCCGCCGATCGTCACGGCCAGCGCTTCCGGGCGCAGACGCGTCCCGCCGCAGGCG
>JAPKZP010000654.1 GCA_026393735.1 Acidobacteriota bacterium | reverse complement strand
TGGCCGGACCGTTCGACGTGATTGTCCAGGACGGCAGCAAGGACCAGTACGAGCCGACGCTCGATCGGCTGATCGAGTTGCTTCGGCCCGGCGGTCTGCTGCTGACCGACAACATTCTGTGGCAGGGTGATGTGATCCCGGGCTTTCGCGACACACCAGCTCATGCGGCCGAAAGCACCGAGGCCATCGCCCGCTACAGCCGCCGGATCGCGAGCGACCCTCGCCTCCAGACCGTGTGCCTGCCGGTCGGCGACGGTTTCGCGGTGTCCGTCAAGAAAGAGCAGGTTACCTCATGACCATCGACGAGTGGCTGACATCCGCCTGCGCCGACGCGGACCGGAGGGAACTGCCTGAGCTGAAAACCCTCCTGTCCTCACTCGCGGGGGCGATGCGCACGCTGCGGGCGGCCGACTGGAACGACAACGCCGACGGCCGGCCGGGCCCCGATCGACCGACGCCCACAGCCGCCGGCGGCCAGGCCCCGGGCGGTACCACGCCCCGGGAGAATGGCGGTGGGCGATGACCGTCCCGCTGCACTTCCACACGATCACTGAACTGGCGCCGCTCATCGCGTCGGGACACGTCTCGTCCCAGGACCTGACGCGTGCGTGCCTCGATGAAATCGCCGCCCACAATGCCGACCTGCGCGCGTTCATCACGGTGACGGGCGACGAGGCCATGGGGCAGGCGCGGGCGCTCGACGCAGACATCGCGGCCGGGCACTGCCGGGGTCCGCTCCACGGCATCCCGGTGTCGCTGAAGGACCTGATCGACCAGCGCGGCGTGCCGACGACAGCCGCGTCCCGCGTGCGCGAGGGACATGTCGCCGCCTGCGACGCGCCCGTCGTCGCGCGGTTGCGCGAGGCCGGTGCCGTGTTCGTCGGCAAGACGAACCTCCACGAGTTCGCGTTCGGCACGACGAGCGACGACACCGCGTTCGGCGCCGTGCGCAATCCGCACGATCAAACACGGTCGCCGGGCGGGTCGAGCGGGGGATCGGCCGTGGGGATTCTCACCGGGATGTCGGTCGCGTCGGTCGGGACGGATACCGGCGGCTCGATTCGCATCCCGTCCGCGGCGTGCGGCGCGGTGGGCCTGAAGCCGACATGGAACGAACTGCCGGCCGAGGGCGTGGTGCCTCTCAGCAGGTCGCTCGATCACGTGGGTCCGCTCGCGCGATCGGTAGCCGACGCGCGGCTGCTCTATCTCGTGATGCGCGGCGATCCGACAGCGGCCGGCGGGCCACCGCCCGGCGCGCGGCGAGTGTCGGGCCTGCGGCTCGGCGTCCTGCGGGCGTACTTTCAGGACATCCTGGACGACGAGGTGCGCGGCCGATTTGCGGAGTCGCTCGCGTGGCTCCGCCAGGCAGGGGCGAAGACGTTCGACGTCACGGTTCCGCACGCGGCCGACACGTCGGCCGTCTACCTGATGATCTCGCTGCCGGAAGCGTCGGCCTATCACGCCACGAGTGTCGCCGCGCACCCGGAGCGCTACACGAACAACGTCCGGCTGCGCATCGAAATGGGCCGGTATCTTCTGGCCGAGGACTACGCGCGTGCGCAGCGGGGCCGGGAGGTGCTGCGCGCCGAAGTCGACCAGGCCCTCGACTCGTGCGACGCGCTCGTGCTGCCGACGCTGCCGATTCCCGCGCCGGCCATCGGCGCGGCCGTCGTCGACGTCGCCGGCACGTCCGAGCCGGTGCGCGCGATGATGTTGCGCCTGACCCAGTTGTTCAATGTGACCGGGCATCCCGCCCTGTCGGTGCCGTGCGGGTCGACGGCGGCGGGACTCCCCTGCGGCTTCCAGTTCGTGGGCCGCAGGAACCAAACCGACGGGCTGCTGGCCGTGGCCGCCGCCTGTGAAGCGCATCTCCTCGCATGAAGCCCCCGACACACGCCCGCTCCCTGGCGGGCAGAGCCACCCCGGACGGCACGGCGCAATGGTGAAGCGGATCTTCTATCGCTGGGAGCGCCGGCTGGCCTCGGTGGACAACAACCGGGTCGTGCGCCCGTTTGCCTGGGGCGAGGACTGGATCCCGGACGACGGGATGCGGGCGCACGAGGACGCGTCGCTGCGGGTCCAGGCGTACGTCGATCGCGTCATGGCGGATCTCGGTGCGTGGTACGCGGTCGAGCCTGCGACGCGCTACGGCACGGCGCCGCTCCCGGCCGATGCCGGGCCTGGCGAGCGGATGATCACGTTCGACAGCGCGATCCGGACGCCGCATCCCGAGAACAACACCGTCTATCTGCGGTACTTCCCGGCGTCACCCCGCCCGCGTCCGGATGGCACCCCGGCGCCGCGGCGGGCCGTCGTGGTCATGGCTCAGTGGAATGCCGACGAGGGCGGCCACGTCGGTCTGTGCAGCCTTCTCCAGCGGGTCGGCATCAGCGCGGTGCGCATCACGCGCCCCTATCACGAACGGCGGATGCCGCCCGAACTCAGCCGCGCCGACTACATCGTGTCCAGCAACGTGGGACAGACGCTGGAAGTCTGCCGGCAGGCCGTGCTCGATACGCGCAGGGCCGTCGCCTGGCTCGACCAGCAGGGGTACGAGCGCATCGGACTCCTCGGCACGAGCCTCGGGTCGTGCCTGTCGATGCTGACCGGCGCCCATGAACCGCTCGTCAAGGCGATGGCGCTCAATCATGTCTCGCCATGGTTTGCGGACGTGGTCTGGGAAGGGCTGTCGACGTCGCACGTGCGGGCCGGCATGGAGGGTCACATCGATCTGGCGCTGCTCAGGGAGCTGTGGCGCCCCATCAGCCCGCAGTGCCACATGGACCGCATCGGCCAGCGGCCGACGCTGCTCGTCTATGCCCTGTTCGATCTGTCGTTCCCGCTGCACCTGTCACGGGACATTGTCCGCGAGTACCGCTCGAGGGGCATTCCGACGCACGTCCGCGTGCTGCCGTGCGGCCACTACACGACGGGTGTGGCCCCGTTCAAGTACGTCGACGCCTACTACCTGACCCGCTTCCTCCACAAG
>JAPKZP010000349.1 GCA_026393735.1 Acidobacteriota bacterium | reverse complement strand
CTCAACTCCAGCGGCTTTTCCGCCACGGACGCCAACGCGAATACGACGTTCTACGTCTGGTACGACACGTGGGGCGAAGCCGGCGTGGACATGAAGGACGCCGGTGCGGAGACCCACTGGCCCGACCGGCCGGCCGCGGACCTCCCGGGCCCCGGCAGGTACTGGAGGACCCACACGGTCCAACAGATCGCCGATCGTGTCGCCGACGGCTTCAAGGACATGGTGATCCGCTCGTGCCGGACGTATTGGTACTACCCGTTCGTGATCCTCTACGTCGTGTACGTGACAGCGCTCATTGCGGCGAACAGGAACGCGTTCCTGGCCTTGCTGCGCCGACACGCGTCGATCGCCGTCTTCCTCGTGCTGTACGCTGCGGTATTCCTGCTGGCCAGTGCGTTCTACAATCCCATCTCCGCGACCGGCACGACGCGGTACGTGATCGCGCACCTGACGCCCTTCTTCTTCGTGCTCGCGTACTTCACGACACTCGAGCCGTTCAGAAGCACGACGTGGCGGATTGGCCGCATCCACGTCGGCCCCCGGCACGCCGACATGGTGATTTCGGCGACGCTGGCCTTCAGCCTCGCCTTCATCATCTGGCCCAGGTTGATGACCACCTACGGCGGGTTCTAAATGGAGCTCGCTTCTGTCCGTTGTGGAGCAGGCCTTCAGGCCTGCTTGACACCTCCGCCGCGCGCAGGGCTGAAGCCCTGCGCCACACCTGCAACTGCAGCCAACTCAAGCGAGCTCTGGGCCTGAGTGGTCTTTTGCTCAGGCTGGTACCGACGGCCCCGCCGGTAACCGTACCGTGAAGGTGCTGCCCTTGCCCGGCGTGCTCACCACCTTGATGCTTCCGCCGTGGGCGTCGACGATGGACTTGGTGATGGCCAGGCCGAGACCGGTGCGGCCAGCCGCGCTGGACCGGGCGATGTCGGCGCGGTAGAAGCGCTCGAAGATGTGCGGCAGATCGTCCGGCGCGATGCCCAGGCCCGTGTCGTGGACGGACAGCACGGCGGCATCGGGCCCGGACGAGACGCTGACCTGCACCGTGCCCCCTGGGCGGTTGTAGTAGAGGGCGTTGCTGACGAGGTTGGCCACCACCTGGCCGAGTTGCTCGGCATGGCCTTCGCAGCGAGCGGGCAAGAGATCCGCCGATAGCGTCACGTCCTGCTGCTGGGCCAGCGGGCGGAGAAGGTCGATGGCGTCGGCGGCCACGCGATCGAGTTCGCAGAGTGAGCGGTCGGCGGTGTTCCCGGAGTCCAGCCGCGCCAGCGTCAGCAGCGACTCGGTGAGCCGGCGCATGCGCTGCGCGGCCCGCTGGCAGGAAGCCAGGCTGTCGCGATAGTCGGCGGCGGAACGTTCCCGTGCGAGGGCATTCTGCGTCTGCGTGAGCACGACGGTCACGGGCGTACGCAGCTCGTGGGAGGCATCGGCGGTGAACTGCGCCTGCCGATCGAAACTGGCCTGCAGGCGTGCGAAGGTGTCGTTCAGTACACGGGCGAGGTCATCCAGTTCGCTGCCGGAGTCCGCGATGGGAATGCGTTGCGTGAGGTCGCCGGTTGAGATCCTCGCGGCGGTGGCGCTGATGCCCGCGATCGGCCGGAGCGCGCGCGTCGAGATCCACCATCCCACAGCCAACCCGATTGCGAAAACCGCGCTGCCGGCCCCGGCGAGCAGGACGGCGAAGCGGCGCAAGCCTGCCAGTTCCGTGCTGATGTCCCTGCCGACCAGGATGCACTCTCCCCGCGGCGTGAAGTGGATGTACTCCCGCAGGGCTCCCCGGAGCCTCGTGGCGCGCTGTCCCGCAACCCGCTCCGGCCGGGGCACGTCGCCCGGCGCCAACGCGGACCGGAGGAGTTCGCGGCCATCGGCGTCCCACGCGACGTAGTAGACAGCGATCTCAGCGGCGGTGTCCGACACGCTCGCGTCGGGATCCGGCTCAGGCGCGTCGGGCCGAGGCGCCTGGCGTGTGCCGAAGTCCGGCCGGTCCTGCGGCGGCCGATCCCGAGGAGGACGATCTTGCGGCGGCCGGTCTTGCGGGGGACGAGCTTGCGCCTGCGGCGGCCGGCCTGGCGCCCCGTCGCCTCGTATCGCGCCGGCGATGACGGCCACTCGCCGTTCAAGGTCCTGGTCCGCGCGCTGGAACAGGGTGGCCCGATCGAGCCGCCAGGCCGTGACCCCGAAACCCGTCAGCACGAGCGCCAGCATCACGCCGTGCCAGAGCTGCAGCCGCCAGCGGATCGATTGGAAGAACCTCATGTGATGCTGTAACCGTGGCCGCGATGGGTCGTGATGAACTCGGCGCCGAGCTTCTTGCGCAGGTTCGAGACATGCACGTCGAGCAGATTGGACAGCGTGTTGTCATCCTCGTCGAACAGGTGTTCGTAGAGGGCCGTCCGCGTCACCACTTCCCCGCGGCGCAGCGCCAGGAACTCCACGAGCGCGTACTCGCGCGCGGTGAGCGCGACCGGTTGACCGGCGCGGGTCACGCGGCGCGCGGCGATGTCCATCACCACCTCGCCGATGTCGATAACGTTACGTGTCTGCCCGGCCGCGCGGCGGATGAGGGCACGCAACCGGGCGAGCAGTTCCTCCAGGTCGAACGGCTTCACCATATAGTCATCCGCGCCGGTGTCGAGGCCGCGCACCCGGTCCCGGGCGGCGTCGCGCGCGGTGAGCATCAGCACCGGTGTCTTCTTCGACTCGCGAAGGCGATGAAGGATGGTCCAGCCGTCGAGGCGCGGGAGCATGACGTCGAGCAGGATGACGTCGTAGTCCCAGGACTGGGCTTTGTAGAGCCCCTCTTCACCGTCTGCGGCGGTATCGACGGCGTACCCTTCCTCGCGCAACGCCTTCGCCAGGCTCGCGAGCAGGTCGGCTTCGTCCTCGATGATCAGGACTCTCATGGGCTCTAATCGCCGCCAGCATACCGCATGAACAGGACGATAGCGGCGGCCACCTTAAGCTGAGATGAAGGCGCGTCTTCATGGCTTCTTAAGGTTCATTCGCGTAGGCTGGCGTTGCCGATGGGACTAGGGATGAAACCGGCTGTGCGCACCATGACCGCTGCCGTCCTGTCGCTGGCGATCGCCACGTCGCTCGTCACCGTCCGGGCCCAGGGAGAACTGCCAGCCGCAGCGTTGCCGATCGTGCTCCTCGGCGTCGTGGTGGACTCGGCCGTGTCCGCCAACTCCACGTGTCTCGTGCGGTGCACCTATTCCGACGGGAGGCGGGGCACCTCGACCGTCGGACCAGGACAAAACGCATGTGATCTCGCCGAAGTCAGGGAGATTCTCCAGGATGCCGTCGTCGTCAAGAACCTCCTGACGAATCGCCTCGAACTCCTGACGTTTCCCGGCACACACGCCGCGCCGAGGCCGCAGATCGCCACGGAATCGCCGTCCGCGCCGACGGCCGAGATCCCTCTCGCGCCGCCCGTCGTGTCGAGATCGGCGGATGTTGTCACCGTCGAGCTCGGGAAGGACGCGGTCGGTCACTACCTCGCGAATCTCCCGGATCTCCTGAGTTCGGCGCTCGCGACACCCCGCTATCGGGATGCGGGGAACGGGCAGCACGCCATCGACGGTTTCGAGCTCGGACACATCAAGGAAGGCAGCGTGGTCGAGCAGGCGGGCTTCAAGAACGGCGACGTGATCGTGGAGTTCAACGGCGAACCGCTGGACAGCGTCTCCACCGTGATCCGGCTCTTCGGCCAGGCCCAGGTGACGGCGCAGGCGAAACTCACGGTACTGCGGAATAGCCAGCGGATGACCTTCGTCATCAACACAAAATGAGAACACTCCTCGCGTCGGCCATCGGCCTTGGGCTCCTGGCGGTCGCCGGCTGCGGCGGCGGATCCTCCTCGTCTGGAACCTCCACCCCCTCGACGCCGTCCGCACCGTCGGCATCGTTTACCTTTGCGCCCGCCTCGCCTACCGTGGGCCAGTCCGTGCAGTTTTCCGACGCCTCGACCGGGAACCCGACCTCCTGGTCGTGGAACTTCGGCGACGGCGGGACGAGCACCGTCCAGCATCCCAGCCACGCCTACTCGACCGCCGGCAGCTTCACGGTCACGCTCACCGTTGCGAGCGCCGGGGGCTCGAACGGCACGAGCCGAACCGTGACCTGTCGTGTCGAGACCAGGACCTCGGAAGTCCGCCTGCCGGGTGGCGAGTACAGGATGGGTGACCATTTCGGCTTCGTCGATCCCAGTCATCCCAGCGACGAGGTGCCGATCCACCTGGTTCGCGTCGACCCGTTCTACATGGCCGTGACGCACACCACGAACGAGCAGTACCTCGCCTTCCTCAACGACGCGATGACGAAGCGCCTCATCGAAGTACGCAGCGGCATCGTGTACGGGGCTGGCAGCAGCGACATCTACGCCTACACGCGCCAGTTCGCGTCCTACTACAGCATCGGCTTCGACGGCACGGCGTTCTCGATCGGGGACTTCAGGGCCGCCCATCCCGTGGTGGGAGTCATGTGGTTCGGCGCGGCGGCCTACTCCAACTGGTTGAGCACGCAGAGCGGGCTGCAGACCTGTTACAACACGACGACGTGGGCGTGCGACTTCACGAAGAACGGCTACCGGCTGCCGACCGAGGCGGAATGGGAGTACGCCGCCCGGGGTGGGCAGTACGCGCCGTACTACAACTACGTCTATGGCAACGCCGTGGATACCACGAAATCCAACCTGCCCGATTCGCGCGACCCGTATGAAGGCACTGACCCGTCGACGTACCCATGGACCACGCCCGTTCGCTTCTATGACGGGCAACTGCACCTGAAGTCGG
>JAPKZP010000037.1 GCA_026393735.1 Acidobacteriota bacterium | reverse complement strand
CGAAGAGGCCCTGGCGCGCACCGATGTCGATGCCGTGCTCATCGGCGTGCCCGACCACCTGCACCTGCCGATCACGCTGTCCGCGCTCGCGGCCGGCAAGCATGTGTACATGGAGAAGCCGACCACGCACGCCCTCGACGAGGGCGAACGCCTGATCGCGGCCGTGCGGACGTCCGGCAAGGTCTGCCAGACCGGCACGCAGCAGCGCAGCGGCGCGCATTACGCGCGCGCCAAGGCGGAGTACGTCGACCGCGGCGCCCTGGGCCACGTGGTGTTCGTCCGCGCGACCTGGAGCGACTTCCCGTGGCAGCGGCGCAAGATCGCCCCGCAACCGAAGCCCTCGGGCCTCGACTGGGATCGGTTCGTGGGTCCGGCGAAGAAGGTCCCGTACGACTGGGTCCGCTACGACTCGTGGCGGTACTTCCCCGACTACGGCGGCGGCCTGCTCGCCGACATCCTCACCCACTGGGTCGATGTCGCCCAGTGGTTCATGAACGATGCGAAGCCCCTCAACGCGGTCGCGACCGGCGGCATCTACCATCTCCACGACGGTCGGGAGAACCCCGACACTGTCAGTGCGATCCTCGAGTACGCCGGCGGGGTCGGTCTCGACCCCGAGGCCGTCGGTGTTCTTCCAGGGCACCGAAGGCAGCCTCGACATCGCGCGCGACGGCTACGTGTTCCGGCCGAACAAGGGGGCGCCGGTCGAGGTGAAGTCCGCCGAGGACCTGGAACTCGCGCACGTCACGAGTTTCCTGGACGCGGTCAGGGACGGAGGACGCCCGAGCGCGGACATCGAGATTGGCATTCAGGCGTGCAATCCCGTTCACCTCGCGAAGGCGGCCTACTGGGGCCGGAAGCGGATGCGGTTCGACGCGTCGGGCAAGAAGATCCAGGAAGACATCTAGCGGCACTGGAGTCGTCATCCGGGTGTGGCTCATCGGTTAATCGTCAATCATGGATGGCCGGGGTAACAGTTTCCGGCCGGGGGAGGCTTCTTCCATGTCACTGTTCAGGAAACACGGTTTGTCGGAGTGGCTCATCTACGGGGCGTGCCTGATCGTGCTCGCGGCCGCATTCCCGTCCGTCGCGCACGGCCAGGCCAACAGCGCCAGCCTCAGCGGCACGATCTTGGACTCCACCGGGGCCGTGCTCCCGGGTGTGGCGGTCATCTGTAAGAACGTCCGCACGGGGTTGACGCAGGAAGCGGTCACGAATGAAGTCGGGATCTTCCGGTTCGCGGATCTCCCGATCGGCCTGTACGCCGTCACCTCCACGCTTCAGGGGTTCCAGACGCTCGTGCGGGGCGACATCACCCTGATCACCGGGCAGTCGCTCGACCTGAAGCTCACGATGCAGCCCGGCGGCCTCGAAACCACGATCACGGTCACCGATGCGCTGCCCGTCACCCAGACGTCCTCCTCCACCGTGCAGACCTCGATGACGGTCCGCCAGGTGCAGGAGCTGCCGCTGAACGGCCGCAACCCGCTGCAGTTGGTCGCGTTGACGGCGGGGGCGTCGATCACCGCCCCCGGCCCGGCGGTGTCGGGGCAGCAGGACAATCAGGCCATCTCGGTCAACGGGCTGCGCTCGACCCAGAACAACTTCAGGCTGGACGGCTCGAACTACAACAACCGGTTCTTCGGGTCCGCGCCGGTGCTGCCGAACCCGGACACGTTGGAGGAGTTCACGGTCCAGTCGGCGAACTACAGCGCGCGCACGGCCGGCGCCGGCGCCCTCGTGGAACTGACGACCCGGTCTGGCGGCAACCAGCTGCACTTCTCGGTCTTCGAGTTCCTCCGCGACAAGTCGCTCAACGCGAACGACCCGTTCAACAACGCGGCCGGCAAGCCGAAGCCGCCGTTCAAGCTCAACACGTTCGGGGGCACGATCGGCGGCCCGGTCATCAAGAACAAGACGTTCTTCTTCGGGGCGTACCAGGGCACGCGCCGGACCTCGGCACCGGGCACGGCGTCGGTCCGTTCGCTGACGGCTGCCGAGCGGTCCGGGAACTTCTCGGACTACACGGGCACGATCACGGACCCGACGACCGGCCTGCCCTTCCCGGGGAACATCGTCCCGGCCGGCCGGATTGATCCGACCGTCCAGAAGATCCTGGGCGACATGCTCCCGCTGCCGAACAGCGGCTTGAACCTGGTCTCGGCGATTCCGCAGAACCTCAACGACAACCAGTACACGGGCCGTGTCGACCACGAGTTGACGGCGAAGAACCGGATTACCGTGCGGTACTTCTACGACGCGAACTACTTCCAGCGCCCGTTCACGGCGCCGCCCGGGTTCTGGGCCGACAACGACTTCACGAACCAGGCCTTCATGGTGCGCGACTCCCACATCGTCAACTCGAACTTCCTGCTGACCATGCAGGGCAGCTTCTCGAAGTTCCGCCGCGTGCAGTCGCCGCAGGATCCCGGCAACAAGACGCTCCAGAGCTACGGCGTGAAGGCGCCGCAGAGCATCGAAACGTCCTTCTTCCCCGGCATCCGGTTCATGGCCGCCCCGCTCTTCAACCTGTTCTCGGGCGGTGGTCTCGAGCAGACGCCGTCGACGTGGGACGTCCACGCCACGGCGATCTGGAACAAGGGGCGGCACAGCCTGCAGTTCGGCACCGACCTCCAGTGGGACAAGCTCTACGTCCTCGACGCGTCGTTCACGGTCGGCACATGGACGTTCAACGGCTCGCGGACCGGCTACCTGCCGGCCGACATCATGATGGGCTACCCGTCGGCGTTCGTGCAGGACTCGGGGCGCCAGCTGAATCTCACCGAGGGCAAGTACCACTTCTACGTGCAGGACGACTTCAAGGCGACCGACAGGCTGACCCTCAACCTCGGCCTGCGCTATGAGCCGTGGACGCCGGGAACCGACTCCCTGAACAACCTCGTCGGCTTCGTCAAGGGCCAGCAGTCGACGATGGCGCCGGATGCGCCGAACGGGATGGTGTACCCGGGTGACGCCGGCATCTCCCAGTCGCTGTTCTCGAACCAGTTCAGCACGTTCGCCCCGCGCATCGGGGGGGCCTACGATGTGAAGGGCAACGGACGGACGGTGCTGCGGGGCGGCTACGGGATCTTCTACATCGACCCGGCGCTGACGATCTACACGCGCACCGTGAGCACGCAGCCGAGCGTCCTGACGGTCAGCCTCACCAACCCGTACAGCTTCATGGATCCGTACAACGGCGTCACCGGCGGCAACCCCTTCCCGTTCCCGCGGGTGCAGCCCAGCCAGTTCGCCACCTTCAAGTACGTCAAGCCGGTGTCCGGCGGCGTGCTCGACCCCAGCACCGAGAAAGGCTACTCGCAGAACTGGAACATCACGCTGGAGCAGCAGGTGGGGAAGGACATCAGCCTGTCGTTCGCCTACGTGGCCAACAAGGGCACGAACATCCTCGGCGCGATGGAGATGAACCCGGCGATCTACGGCGCGGGCGCTACGACCGGCAACACGAACAGCCGGCGGACCTACGCGGGCATGTCGGCCATGGAAATCGCCACGCCGTACCAGCGGTCGGACTACAAGTCGTTCCAGTTCACCGCGACCAAGCGCGCGTCGCACGGGCTGACCGTCCTGGGCACCTACGTCTACGGCGTCGGGAAGGACAACGGTTCCCAGACGACTGAAGGGGGTGGGTCCTACCCGAGGAGCTCCGCGAATCCCGATATCGACTACTCGTACTCGGATTTCGACATCCGCCACAAGCTTAACCTGTCGGTGGTGTACGACCTCCCGAACAAGGAGTCGGCGACGGGTGCTGCCAAAGCCCTGCTGAACGACTGGCAGATTAACGGGATCTTGATCCTGCGCAGCGGGCTGCCGTTCACGGTCCTGAGCGGGACCGACCGCTCTCTGACGGCCATCGGCCGGGACAACGGAGACCTGATCGGCGATCCGACGCGTCCGAGCAGCGCGGACCCGGTCCAGCAGTGGTTTAACACCGCGGCCTTCACGCCGGCGGCGGTTGGGACGTTCGGTTCGTCCGCGCGCAATTCGCTGCGCGGCCCTGGCGCGGCCACGGCCGACATGGCGATCTTCAAGAACTTCGTGTTCGCGAAGACTCAGCGGATCCAGTTCCGGCTGGAGGCGTTCAACGTGTTCAACCGGGTGAACTACAACAACCCGAACGCGACCATCACGGCGGGCGCGAACTTCGGCCGGATCCTGGGTGCGGACAACCCGCGCGTGCTCCAGATTGGCGTGAAGTACCTCTTCTAATCCTCCGACGGGGGCAGCCATGCTGCCCCCGCCTTCACCCCGTCGCCCCCCACACGCGGAGCATCATGGCCGACCAACCTGTACGCGCCGAAAGTCCGGCTGCCGGGATCAAGCCCGGCGTCCTGTTCCGCGGCGCGGCGTCCGAAGTCATCTTCCGGCAGCACTTCGTGCCGAAGACCGCCAACCTGCAGTTCCTGAGTTGCGGCGAGTACACCGTGCCGCCCGGGCACGCGTCCGTGACGTTCTGCCGGCCGGAGGAAGAGAGCCTCCTCTTCATGTGGAAGGGGGCGGCCGCCGTGGAACTCGGCGGGCAGACGTACGATCTCGCCAACTACGACACGCTCTACGTGCCTCGCGGCGCGGGCTTCCGCCTGTCCAACCCGTCCGCGGCGCCGGCGGTGCTCATCCAGTGCAGCGCCCCGGCCGCCCGGGTGCACCCGGTCTTTCATGCCCGCTTCGCCGAGTTCTCCGCGCGCGAGGACCGCATCCGCCACCTCGCGGGCAAGGACGTCTACCTGATGTTCGACGTCGGCGAAGGCGCCGACAAGCTGGTGGCCGGGTACACCTTCTACCAGCCGCACACGCGTGCCTGGCCGCCCCACAACCACACCGACCAGGAAGAGGTCTACATCTTCATCAAGGGGCACGGCGCGATGGAGGTGTACGACACCCCGGAGCGGCTGTCGTTCGTGTACAGCCTGAACGAAGGGGACATGGTCACGATTCCGATCCTCAACTACCATCCGGTGTTCTCGCAGGAGGATCCGCTGCACTTCATCTGGTGCATCGCCGGCGAGCGGTACTGGGTGGGCGACAAAAACAAGGACTTCATGGCGGGCAAAGGTGAATCCATCACCACGTGACGACGGCGGCTCGGCACCCTCGGGCGCGCCGCTGCAGATGCCCCCGGTGCACCGGCAGGTCCGATGGTGGATCCTGGGGATGCTCTTCTGCGTCACCAT
>JAPKZP010000399.1 GCA_026393735.1 Acidobacteriota bacterium | reverse complement strand
CGAGACCGCGTCGCGTCGCCAAGGAAAGCCCCCTTCGTTGGCGCGAGTATAGCATCGGGGCGCTGAACTCCCGGGCTCCGGCCTTCGTCCTACTGAGTGCAGGCCGCGATTCCGGCGGGCGGCCCGTTCCGGGCGCGTCCGCCCCGCATGGTGAGATCGTATGACCGACAACCGTCCCGGAGCGGCGTCCAGTCCGCCCTTGTGGGAGACGCTCAAGCAGGACTGGCGCTATGCCCGCCAGGAGGGGCAGCTCGGGTGGCGCCAGATGTTCCGCAAGACCATGGCGGAACTCGAGGAGTTCTACCTGACGCCGGAGCACCGGCAGCGCCTGGCCCGGACGAGCCGGTGGTGGCGCTGGATCCTCGTCGCGTGGTGGCTGCTGAAGGCGCTCTTCCTCAAGCTCCCGCCGGCCCGGCGCGTCGTCCTCGTGGCCGCCCTCGTGTGCTTCTGGGCGTCGCACCAGGATGTGAGTCTCGGGAACGGGGTGCGGGCCGGCGCCAACGTGGCCACGCTTGGCGGCGTGCTGCTCATCGGGCTCCTGCTGCTCGAGTTGAAAGACAAGCTGCTCGCGCGCCACGAACTGGAGGCCGGCCGGGCCGTGCAGCAGGCCCTGATGCCCGACTACTGCCCGACGCTCGGCGGCTGGGACGTCTGGATGTACTCGCGGCCGGCCAACGACGTCGGCGGCGACCTGGTCGACTGCCTCGAACTCTCGCCTGGGCGCGTCGGGTTCGCGCTGGCGGACGTGGCGGGCAAGGCCTTGCCGGCGGCGCTGCTGATGGCCAAGGTGCAGTCGACGCTGCGGGCGCTGGCGACCGACGCCGCCTCGCTCCAGGATCTCGCGTTCCGGACGAACAACATCCTGTGCCGCGACGGCCTGCCGAACCGGTTTGCGACGCTCGTGTACCTCGATGTGCGCGACGCGTCCGGCACCGTGCGGCTGGTGAATGCCGGGCACATGCCGCCGGTGCACGTGACCGGGTCGACGTTTCACGAGCTGCCTCGGGGCGGCATGGCGCTCGGCCTGATCGCGGGAGCCACGTACGAGGAGCAGGACCTCGACCTGAAGCCCGGCGAGATGCTGGTCGTGTATTCGGACGGGCTGACGGAAGCGCTGAACGAGGCCGGCGAGTTCTACGGCGACGAACGGCTCCGGGAGATGTTCCCAGGGCTGGCGTCGCTCTCGGCCCGGGACGCCGGCGCGCGCCTGCTGGAGTCGGTTGACGCGTTCATCGGCGAATCCCGCCCGTACGACGATTTGTCGCTCATCATCCTCAAGCGAAGCGAGTAGAGGTCGCGGTGCTGGTAAGATGCGCGCGGAGGCGCATCCATGAGGCGTGGCGCGACGGCGATCTGGCTCATCCTGGCAGGGTTGATCGTGATGGTCGGCGGGTGGCACGCGGGTCCCGCCGCGCAGGCGCCGCCCCTGCCGGAATGGCAGGACCCGGCCATCGTCGGCATCAACAAGGAATCGCCGCGCGCGACGTTCACCGCCTTTCCTGACGGCGCGTCGGCGCTGGCCGGGACGCGCGACCGGGCGACCGCCTACCAGTCGCTGAATGGCCAGTGGAAGTTCCACTGGGTGCCGAGACCGGCCGACCGGCCCGCCGGGTTCTACCGCACGGATTTCGACGACCGCGCGTGGACGACGATCCGCGTGCCGTCCGACTGGCAGCTCGAGGGCTACGACGTTCCGATCTACACGAACATCACGTATCCGTGGGGCACGCCCGACCCGCCCCACCTCCCCCGGCACCGGTTCACCGTGCCCGCCTCATGGGCCGGGCGCGACGTCTTCCTCACGTTCGACGGCGTCGCCTCGGCGTTCTATCTCTGGATGAACGGCGAGAAGGTCGGGTACAGCGAGGACAGCCGGACGCCAGCCGAGTTCAACATCACGAAGTTCCTCACACCCGGCGAGAACCTGGTCGCCGTCGAGGTGTACCGCTGGTCCGATGCGTCGTACCTCGAAGACCAGGATTTCTTCCGCCTCAGCGGCATCTTCCGGGACGTCACCGTGTGGTCGGCCGGGCCGCTGCGCATCCGCGATCTCGAGGTGCGCGCGGATCTCGACGACGCCTGCCGGAACGGCCGGCTGTCCGTCCGTGTGCAGGTGCACAACGGCGCTGCCCCGGTGTCGTCGTTCGGCGTCCAGGCGTCGCTCTTCAACGCCGGCCATGTCGAGATCGCCAAGGGCACGGCGACCGTCGAGAGCACGCCCGCAGGCACAGAGGTTTCGGCGGTCATCACGCAGGATGTCGCCGCCCCGAGCCGCTGGTCCGCGGAGTCGCCGTATCTCTACACGCTCGTCGTGTCGCTGCTCGACAGCCGCGGCCGGGTCGTCGAGGCCGTTCCGCAGGCCGTCGGGTTCCGCCGCGTCGAGATGAAGGGCGGGCAGTTGCTCGTGAACGGGCGCGCCATCCTCATCAAGGGCACGAACCGGCACGAACACGATCCCGACACCGGGCAGTACGTCACCGTCGAGCAGATGCTCCGCGACGTGAAGCTGATGAAGCAGCACAACCTCAACGCCGTGCGCACGTCGCACTATCCGAACGCCCCCGCGTGGTACGACCTATGCGACCGGTACGGTCTCTACGTCGTAGACGAGGCCAACATCGAATCGCACGGCATGGGCTACGAGCCCGGCTTGACGCTTGGCAACAACCCGGCGTGGAAGGCCGCCCACATGGACCGGACCGTCCGGATGGTGGAGCGCGACAAGAACCACCCGTCCGTGATCATCTGGTCGCTCGGCAACGAGGCGGGCGATGGCGTCAACTTCGAAGCCACGTACGCGTGGACGAAGCAGCGCGATCCGTCGCGCCCGGTGCAGTACGAGCGCGCCGAACTGCGGCCGCACACGGACATCTACGTGCCGATGTACGCCCGGCCCAGGGAGATTGCCGCGTACGCCTCGACGCCGCAGGCGCGGCCGCTCATCCTGTGCGAGTACGCGCACGCGATGGGCAACAGCACCGGCAACTTCCGTGAGTACTGGGATCTCGTTTACAGCCAGCGCCAGCTGCAGGGCGGCTTCATCTGGGACTGGGTCGATCAGGGCATGCGCACGCGCATTCCGACGGCCGGCGGGCGGCAGCAGCACCCGGAACGCCGGCTGCTGCCCGGTCCCGAGTTCCAGGCCGGATTCAGGCGGGTGGACAAGACCGGCACCTACCTCGCGTTCGGCGGCGACTTCGGTCCGCCGGACGTGCCGAGCGACTTCAACTTCTGCATGAATGGCCTCGTCAACGCAGACCGCACGCCGCACCCCGGGTTGCTGGTCGTCAAGAAGAACTACCAGTACGTGCATGCGACACCGGTGGATCTCTCGCGGGGCGCACTCGCGATCACGAACTGGTTCGACTTCATGAACCTAGACGAGGTGCTGGCCGGGCAGTGGCGCGTGCAGGCCGACGGCCGTACGATCGCGAGCGGGGCGATCCCGCTCCTGAATCTCGCGCCGCGCGAGAGCAGGATCATCACGCTCCCGCTGCCCGCCATCCTCCCGGAGCCTGGGGTCGAGTACTGGCTCGACCTGTCGTTCCGGCTGACCCACGACACCGCGTGGGACGGCCGAGTCGGCGATGAGATGGCGTACGAGCAGTTCAGGCTGCCGGTTCAGGCGCCGCCGGGCGCGATCGCCGCGGCGGCCGTTCCGGCACTCGACCTGAGCGACAGCACTGATGCCGTCCGCGTCAGCGGGGGGCCGTTCAAGGCCTCGATCGACAAGGCGACGGGGTTGCTGTCATCGATCACCTATCGTGGCGTCGACCTGGTGAAGACCGGGCCTCGGCCGGACTTCTGGCGCGCGTGGACCGACAACGACCGTGGCGCCCAGTTGCAGACGAAGCTCGACATCTGGCGACAGGCCAGCACTTCGTGGCAGGTGTTGTCGGTTGCGGCAACGCGCGTCGATGCGGGTGCCGTGCGCGTGGACGTGAAGGCGTCGATTCCCGTCATCAGCGCGACGTATCTCCTGTCCTACACCCTCTTCGGGACAGGGGACATCGTCGTGTCGGCGGCGTTCACGCCGGGCCGCGCGGACCTGCCGATGCTGCCGCGGTTCGGCATGCAGATGGTCATGCCGGCCGGCTTCGAGCAGATGAGCTGGTTTGGCCCTGGCCCCGAGGAAACGTACAGTGACCGCGTGGAGGCCAGGGTGGGACTCCACCGCGGCACTGTCGACGAACAGTGGACGGACTACTCGAAGCCGCAGGAGAACGGAAACAAGGCGGACGTGCGATGGATGGCCCTGACCGACCGACGGGGAGTGGGGCTGCTCGCCGTCGGCATGCCGCTCCTGAGCGCGGCGGCGCGCCACTACACCCACGAAGACATGTGGAACGCGAAGCACACCTACGAGATGACGAAGCGCCCGGAGGTGTACGTCAATCTCGACTTCCGGCAGATGGGCGTTGGAGGCGACGACAGCTGGGGCGCGCTCGCGCACGAGCCGTATCAGTTGCCGGCGAAGCCGTACAGCTATCGCGTCTGCCTGCGGCCGTTCAGCGCGGCCGACGGGACGCCGGCGCAACTGGCGAAAAAGGCCGTCCCGGGAACCTAGCGCCCACGGCGCGAAACATCTCCCGGAGTTGTTTCGCGGGG
>JAPKZP010000650.1 GCA_026393735.1 Acidobacteriota bacterium | reverse complement strand
CAGCACCACGAACGCGACGTAGATGGCGATGAGCAGCAGGACCGACGGGGGAGACGAACGCCGCGAGACGGGCGCGGGCCCTGGCGTCCCGGTGTCGAGCCTGACGCCACGAGCCTCGGCAACCCTGGCCACGACCCGTTGCACACCGGCCAGCAGGCCCTGGCCGTACTCCCCTTGCCGGAAAGAGGGAACCATCACGTCCCGGCTCGTCTCGCCCGCGAAACCGTCGGTGACGATCGATTCGAGGTCGTACCCGACCTCGATGCGCACGGCACGCTCCTTGACGGCCAGCAGCACGAGAATTCCGTTGTCGCGCCCCTTCCGGCCAATGCCCCGGCCCTGGTTCTCGAAGAGCTTGACGGCGTATTCGCGAACGTCGGCGTACGGCGCGACGGTCGAGACGGTCGCCACCACCACGGCATCTGTCGTCGCCGCGTCCAGCGACCGGAGCAGCCGGTCGAGGCTGGCGGCGCTCGAGACATCGATGACGCCGGCGAAATCGTTGACCGGCGCCGTCAGCGCCGGCAGCGACTGCCCGCTTGGGCTGCCGGCCAGCCCCAGCCACGCGACGACGGCGATCGCGGCCGTGAGGGGCGGCCGTCGCCTGATGTGCGCGCTGCCGGTGCGTCTCATGCGATCACACCCTCCAGGCGTCGACATGCTGCACGAGGCGCTCGGCCGCCTCCGCGTACGCCAGGTAGAACGCCTCCGCGTCGCCCGCGCCCACGGCGCCCGACTGCGCGATCGCCACCACCTGGCGCAGCACCACCGCATCCAGCCCCGCCGCCGACCCCATGTCGATGAGGGCGGCATCATCGGTCGGGTTCGCGTGACCGGCCAGGCTCGCGATGCTTTGCAGCAGCGCGCGGAAAGGCGGCGCCGACGCGACCACCAGGCGGGCCAGGCGCCTGGGATTCGCTCCGCATTCGACGTAGGACTCGCGCAGGTGCAGGGCGTGGCTCCTCGCCTGCACCTCGCATGCCCGCCGCACGTCCTCGCGCGCCACGGCCAGGCCCTCGAGCAGATCCGTGCCGCGCACGGTGTGATGCTGCGCGATGATGTCGCTGAACTCCATCGGGAACGCATCCAGCGACCGCCGAAGATCGACAGCCGTCAACAGCAGCGGCACCGCGAGGCCGCGGGCGGCCCAGTGCTCCGCCAGCCCCGCACATGCACGCATGTCATCGGCTGTGAGCGATGCGACCACGGCCAGCGTGTGCACGGCGCGGTCGCCGTGCGAGGCGGCCGCCTCGCCCAGATGAATGCCGTCGCCGTAGACGGCCACCATGCTGAGGCGTTCGCGGAAGATCCCCTCGAGTTCGAGGACCAGGCGGTCGACGGCGGGCGTCACGCGAGGGTCGTTCATGGGGGCATTGTACGCGCACGCGCCGGAGCGTGCATGCCCGATACCGCGTCCCGGGAATCGATTCAGAAAACCGGCGGGCGGACTGGTAGAATCCCCCCATGCAGTTGCGGCTGATGAAGGTCGGGTGTTTCGGCGGCGGGACAGGACTGCCGAGCGTGCTCGGGGGCCTGAAGCGGAACCCGTGGCTCGAGCTCCACGCCGTGGTGACGATGTTCGACAGCGGCGGAAGCTCGGGACAACTGCGCGACGAACTGGGGGTCCTGCCGCCGGGCGACGTCCTGAAATGCGCGCTGGCGCTGGCGCGCAACGAGCGCGAGGCGCGGCGGCTGCTCCTCTCGCGGTTGCCGACGCTCGAGGACTCGCGCCTGGCCGGCCATACGGGCGGCAATCTGCTGCTGTCGATGATGGAACGCTACAGCGGGAACTTCCTGGCGGCGGTCGAGGGCCTCCGGGCGCTGCTCGGCTGCAAAGGACGTGTCTGGCCCGTGAGCATCGAGCAGGCCAGCCTGTGTGCGCGCTACGAGGACGAGAGCACCGCGCGGGGCGAAGTGGCCGTGGACGCCAGTCTCGACCGGGGCCACGCCATCGTCGACCTCTGGCTCGATCCGCCTGTGCAGATCCACCCGACCGTCGCGGCCGCGATTTCCGGGCTCGAGGCGGTGATCATCGGCCCCGGCAGCTTCTTCACGAGCCTCCTGCCCATCTTCACCGTCAAGGGCGTGCCCGAGGCACTGGCTCGCGTGCCCGGGCCGATCATCCTCGTGGCCAACCTGTTGACGGAAGGGCGGGGCATGGCCGGCTTCACCGCCGGCGACGCCGTCCGTCAGATTGAACGCGCCATCGGGAGGCCGGTGACAGCACTCATCTTCAACGAGTCGAAGCCCGCGCCCGACGTGCTGGCACGCTACGCCGCGGAACACAAGCGGCCGCTCGAACTCGGGTCGCTGCCCCCGACCTGCCGGCTCGTCAGCGGCCGGTTCTGGCGCACGGAGATCGCGCGTCACCACCGTCCGCGGCTCGCATACGCCCTCTGGGCCGTGCTGGCGCTCGGGCTCGCCCGTCGCGAGGCCCCGCCCGCCTAGCGCTGGTTTCATCACCTGCCAGATTCTCCGCCGGGAGGACTGCCGTGACCGACATCGAGCTCCGGACCGTCGGCGTACTGATCGCGACACTGGGTGGCGCCGCGATCGGGGTGGAACGCGAGCGGTCGGGACACGCAGCGGGCTCGGTGGCGCACTTCGCGGGCGTGCGCACCTTCACCCTGCTCGGGGGATACGCGGGCGTCGCCGGGTGGCTCTGGGCGGCTGGCCTGGCCCCGCTCTCCGCCGTGCTCGTCGCGGGCGGCGTGGCGCTCGTCGTCGTGGCCTACGCGGCGTCGTCGAGGCAGGAGGTCGGCGGTACGACAGAGATGGCTGCCCTGGTGACCATTGCCGCGGGTGTGCTCGCCGGTCTCGGCCAGCTCACGCTCGCCAGCGCCATCGTCGCCGTGACGACGCTGCTGCTGGTCGAGAAGTCGCGCGTGCATGCCGTCGTCGAGGGCATGGACGACGTGGCCGTCCGGGCCGGTATCCGCTTCGCCGTCATGGCGATCGTCATCATGCCGCTGCTGCCTCAGGGCCCGTACGGCCCGCTCGGCGGAATCAAGCCGCGCGAACTCTGGATCTTCGTGCTGTTCTTCTCGGGGATCAGCTTTGCGGGCTACGTGGCGCGCATGTTCGTCGGCGCGCGCCACGGCTACCTCGTGGCCGGCCTGCTGGGCGGGATCGTGTCGTCGACCAGCGTGACGCTGTCGTTCTCGCGCGCGAGCCGCAGTGAAGACAAGGCGCTCGGACGGCCGCTGGCGTTCGGCGTGATTGCCGCGTGCACGATGATGTTCATCCGCGTGTTCGCCGCCGTGGCGGTGCTGAATGCGCCGCTGGCCCTGGCGCTTGTTCCGCTGCTGACCGCGCCACTGCTCGTCGGGCTGGTGGGGCTGCTGCTGGGCCTGCGCCGCGTGCCCGAAGACAAGCCGGACATCAACCCGCAGACCAACCCGCTCCAGTTCTCGGCGGCCCTCCAGATGGCGCTGATCTTCCAGGTCGTCCTGTTCGCCGTTGAGGGCATCCGTGCGGCGTGGGGCGACGTCGGCCTGGTGGTGTCTGGCGCGGTCCTCGGCCTGGCGGACATGGACGCGTTGATGATCTCGATGGCCCGGACGGGCGCGGCGACCGGGGACGTGGCGGCGCCGGCCATGGCCATCGCCGTCGGCATCCTCTCGAACACGGTGCTCAAGCTCCTGCTGGCGACGACGGTGGCCCGCGCGCCATTCCGGCTGGTGGCCGGCGCGGGGCTCGCCGCGATGGCGCTCGCGTCGGCCGGGGCCATGCTGGCGTTGAGGTAGTCCGCGTGCTTGACATCGTACCGGTGCGCCACTAGCCTGTGCCGCGATGGCATCCCTGTCTGCGCCTCCGAGGATCGACTTCAACTGCGACATGGGCGAGGGCTTCGGCGCGTACGCGCTGGGGCTCGACCGGGAGATCATCCGGCACGTGACGTCGGCCAACATCGCGTGCGGATTCCACGCCGGCGACCCTGCGTGGATGCGCGCAACCGTCCGGCTGGCCGAGGAGCATGGCGTGGGGATCGGGGCGCACCCGGGATTCCCGGACCTGCGCGGCTTCGGCCGTCGCAACCTCGCCGCCACCCCGGCGGAGATCCGCGACGACGTCGTCTACCAGGTCGGTGCGCTGGCGGCGTTCACGACCCGGAAGGCGCTGCAGCACGTCAAGCCGCACGGGGCGCTCTACAACATGGCGGTAGACGACGAGCGCGTGGCCAGGGCGATTGGCGAGGCCCTGCTCGACGTCGACGCGTCGCTCATCCTCGTCGTGCTGGCCGGCTCGCGCTGGGAAGCCGTCGCCCGCCGCCAGGGCCTTCGCGTGGCGCGGGAGGTGTTCGCTGACCGCGCCGTCAATGCGGATGGTTCACTGGTGTCGCGCTCGACGCCCGGCGCCGTCATCCATGACCGGCCGGCGGTAATCGACCGCAGTCTCCGCATGGTGGTCGAGGGCCGTGTGACCGCGATCACCGGAGAAGACCTCGATCACAGCGACACACCCGGGTCGGTGGACCTGGCCGCCGAGCTGCGCAGCGCCTTCGAGCAGGCCGGCGTGCAGTTGGAACCCATGTCCCGCCTCGTGGCCCGTTGACCGATGTCAGTCACGCCGCGGTTGCTGGCCGCCGGAGACCGGGCGCTCGTCGTCGAGTACGGTGACGCGATCGCCGAACCGATCAACGCTCGCGTGCGCGGTCTCGCCGCCCTGATCGAACGATCGGCTCACCCGGGACTCGTCGAACTGGTGCCGACGTACCGGTCGCTGATGATCCACTACGACCCGCTCGTGGTGTCCCCGGGGGAACTGGAGGCGATCGTGCGGGACGCCGCGGCGCGGCTGGACGAGGTGGCCGCGCCCGCCTCCCGTGTCGTGGAGATTCCGACGGCGTACGGCGGCGAGTTCGGCCCCGACCTTGCGGCTGTCGCGGCTCATGTACGCCTGTCGGTCGACGAGGTCATCGCGACGCATGCGGGCGGCGAGTACCTCGTCTACATGATGGGATTCATGCCGGGATTCCCGTACCTCGGCGGCATGTCCCCGCGCATCGCCGCGCCGCGGATGGGGACGCCGCGGACCGTCGTGCCCGCGGGGGCGGTCGGCATCGCCGGGGAACAGACCGGCATCTATCCCATGAAGAGCCCCGGCGGTTGGCGCCTGATCGGGCGCACGCCGGTCCGCCTGTTCGATGTCACCGCGCCGCCGCCGGCGCTCGTCGCCGCCGGAGACTACGTCCGCTTCGTGCCGGTCTCGGCGGACGAGTTCCATGACCTCGATCGGCGCGTTCGGGTCGGCGCGTTCAGCCCGACCGTCCGGAAGCGGCCCTGAGGTGTCCTGGCTCGACGTCCTCGACGGCGGCCTGCTGACGACGGTGCAGGACCTCGGCCGGATCGGCGCGCAGCGGTACGGCGTGCCCGTGTCGGGGGCGATGGATCCGTTCGCCCTGCGCGCAGCCAACCGCCTCGTCGGGAATGCCGATGGCCTTGCAGCCCTCGAGATCACGCTCGTCGGGCCCGACGTCCACCTCTCCGAGGACGTCACGGTGGCGGTGACGGGCGCGGACCTGGCGCCGCACGTCGACGGGGCCCCGCTGCCGATGTGGCAGGCCGTTCGAGTCCGGGGCGGTTCCCGGCTGTCGTTTGCGGGCGTGCGTGACGGGATGCGGGCCTACCTGGCGGCCGCGGGCGGATTCGCGGTACCCAGGGTGCTGGGCAGTCGCTCGACGTTCACGCGTGCGGCCTTCGGAGGGCACGAAGGCCGGGCGCTTCGTTCCGGCGACCGCCTGCGAATCGACGCGGCGCCGGTCCCCGCCCAGCCCGTCACGCGGCGCCTCCTCCGAGAAGCGGTGCCGCGATACGGGCACGCCTCGTCGCTTCGCGTGGTCCTCGGGCCGCAGGATGATGCCTTTACCGAAGACGGCCTCGCGACGTTTCTTCGGGAGACCTACACGCTCACGCCGCAATCCGATCGGATCGGCTGCCGCTTCTCGGGCGCGCGCATCACGCATCGCGCAGGTGCCGACATCGTGTCTGACGGCACGGCGTTCGGCGCCGTCCAGATTACGGGGGACGGTCTGCCGATCGTCCTGATGGCCGATCGGGGCACGACCGGGGGGTACACGAAGATCGCGACCGTGGTGACCGCGGATCTGCCGAGGGTGGCTCAGTCGGCGCCCGGACACCGCGTGCATTTCGTGGCGGTGACGGTGGCGGAGGCGCAGTGTCTGCTGCGCGAACAGGAGCAGATCCTCGACGCCATCAGCGAATCCGCGGTCGAGCCGGATTCGGCGGCCACGGTCTACGAAGAGGATTCGGCATCTGCGCTGCTGGCTGGGGCGTTCACGGCGTTCGCGGCCGCGCTCGGGACGACAACGGCGGCCGGCGCGCGGGCAGCCCACATCGTGCGCGCCCCGATGCCCGGTCTGGTCGTGAGCGTGCTCGTGTCGCCGGGCGAGGCGGTCGACGAGAAGCAGCCGCTCCTCGTGATCGAGGCGATGAAGATGCAGAACCCGGTGCGGGCGCCCCGTGCCGGCCGCATCGCGCGCACGCTGGTCTCGGCAGGCGACACGGTCGACACCGGCCGCCCGCTGGTGGAATTCGAAACCGATCGACAGGAGATGGGCACACCGCATGACGGCTGACACGCAGGTCGCGGGACTGTTCGGGTGGTGGCGGGCCGGCACGCCCGAGGGACGGCGCGCGCTCGTCGCGGGCGGCCTGGGATGGATGCTCGACAGCTTCGACGTGATGCTCTACGCCCTGGTACTCGCGACGCTCATGCAGGACCTCGACATGAGCAAGCAGATGGCCGGCATCCTCGGGTCCATCACGCTCGTGGCCTCGGCCATCGGCGGCATCGTCTTTGGCATCGTCGCGGACCGGTTCGGGCGCACGCGGGCCCTCGTGACGAGCATTCTGATCTACTCGGTGTTCACCGCGGCGTGCGGGTTCGCGCAGACGATTGCGCACCTGGCGGTCTTCCGCGTGTTTCTCGGCCTGGGGCTGGGCGGCGAGTGGGCGAGCGGGGCCGGGCTGGTCTCCGAGACCTGGGCGGCCGAGCACCGCGGCAAGGCGCTGGGCTTCATGCAGAGCGCCTGGGCGGTCGGATACGGCACAGCCGCCCTGGTCGTGGCGGTCGTCCTGCCGATCTGGGGCTGGCGCGCGGTGTTCTTCGTCGGCGTGCTGCCGGCGCTGCTGACCGTGTGGGTGCAGCGGCGTGTCGACGAGCCCGCCATCTGGCGGGCGCGACAGGCGAGGCCCACGGCGACGACGTCCGGCCTCGGAGACATCTTCCGGGGCGACCTCCTGCGCCTGACCGTTCCGGTCACGCTGATGAACGCCTGCACGATGTTCGCCTGGTGGGGATTCAACCAGTGGATCCCCGCGTACCTGTCCCTGCCCGCCGCGCAAGGAGGCATCGGGCTGAGCACCCGGACCATGTCGGGATTCATCATGGCGATGCAGGTGGGGATGTGGTTCGGATACGTGACGTTCGGGTTCATCAGCGACAGCATCGGCCGCAAGCGTGCGTACGTGATCTACGTGCTGACGGCCGCCGTGCTCCTTCTTGGATACGGCACCAGCAAGACGCCCGGGTTCCTGCTGCTGCTCGGCCCGGTCGTGGCGTTCTTCGCCACGGGGTACTTCACGGGATTCGGTGCCGTCACCGCGGAGATCTACCCGACGGAGATCCGGGCCACCGCGCAGGGATTCACCTACAACATCGGGCGGCTGGCGAGCGCGGTCGCGCCGTTCGCCGTGGGCTCGATGGCGGCCACGCATGGGTTCGGGACGGCGTTCACGCTGGCTGCGGCGGCCTTTGTCCTGGCGGCCGTGATGTGGCTGTGGATCCCGGAAACCAAGGGCCGGGCGCTCGCGTGATCGATCAGAACCGGAAGTAGATGAAGTCGAGCGACGCCGTGCTGTGCAGCACGAGGAGGCCGGCGAAGAGCAGCCCGGAGAGGCACGCCTGCACCGCCACACGCCGGAAGTCCGGGGCCGCCTCGTCGTGCAGCATCGCGCCGACGAGATCCACGCCACCCAGTTCCGCCCAGACGCTCTGGATCCAGAGCGGCACCGAGTAGAGCGCAGCGAGCAGGAACAGGTAGACGCCGGTCTGCCGGCCGAGCACCGTCGTCTGGAACGGCGACAGGGTGAGATCGCGCACGAGCGCCGCCAGTTCCGTTTCCCGGAAGAACAGCCAGCCCAGGTTGGTGAGCAGGAACATGCCGGCCACCTGGAATGGCGTCAGCCATCGCCGCCGCCGGCGCCGTCGTCTGCCGACGGCGCCCGCAATCCTCGCAAGGCCGAGCAGCACGCCGTGGTACGTCCCCCAGATCACGAAGTTCCAGCTGGCGCCGTGCCACAGGCCCGCGGTCAGCATCGTCACGAGCATGCCGCCGACGTACGCCCACGTGGTGGCATCGAGAAAGAAGACGCGGTCCGATTCGATCCGGTCGGAGAGCGTGTACGCGACGGGCAGGAACACGTAGTCCCGGAACCAGGTCGAGAGCGAGATGTTCCAGCGCCGCCAGAAATCCGTCGGGCCGGTCGCCAGGTAGGGATGTTCGAAGTTCTTGATCAAGTCGAAGCCGAACCACTTCGCCACGCCTCGCGCGATGTCGGTGTAGGCGGAGAAGTCGGCGTAGATCTGGATGCAGAACGCGAACACGCCGGCCCAGAGCACGTAGAACTCCGGGGCCTTCAGGGCAAACACCTTGTTGGCGATCGTGCCGACGTTGTCGGCGATGACCAGCTTCTTGAAGAACCCCCACGCGACGAGCAGCGTGGCGTCGCGCGCGGCCGACGGAGAGAACCGGCGCTCCCCCTCGACCTGCGGCAGGAGGTTCGTCGCGCGCATGATCGGGCCCGCGACCAGGTGCGGGAAGAACGCGACGAACGTCGCCATGTCCAGGAAGCTCGTTCGCGCCTTCGCGTGCCCCCTGTACACGTCGATGGTGTAGCTCATCGACTGGAAGGTGTAGAACGAGATGCCGACCGGCAGGAGGACGTCCAGCATGGGCCGCGGGATCTGCCAGCCCGCGAGGGCCAGCAGGCCGGCCACGTTGTCGACGAAGAAGTTGAAGTACTTGAAGAACCCCAGCAGGCCGAAATTCGTGACGATGCTGAGCCAGAGAAATGCCTTCCGGCGGCGGGGCCAGACGTCCATGCCGCGGGCCGACCAGTAGTCGATGAACGTCGTGGCGAAGATCAGCCAGAGGAACCACGGGTGGACCCAGCCGTAGAAGAGATAACTGCCCCCCAGCAGGAGCACGTTCTGCCAGCGGTGTGGCAGCCCCCAGTACAGGGCCACCATCACGAGGAAGAACACGACGAAGTCCAGGCTGTGGAAGATCACCGGAAGATCTCCCGGTTGTTCCGGTAGAACACTTCGGTGTAGTGGCGGATGTACGCCCGGCTGATGTGGTCACCGTCCTCGTAGATGTCCAGCGGCTGCTGCGGATCGCCCCAGTCATCATGGAAGTAGGCGCCGTTGGCCACGAGGTAGTCGCGCAACCGCATGACGTAGCGCTGGAGCGCCGGCGACTGCGCCGGCGGCTTGTTCCCGACTGGCCGTCGCTGCACGCGAATGAACGCGACCCGGATGCCCGATTGCGTGGACAGCCGGACGATCTCCGGCAGCACCGAGGTCGGGAGGTGCGTGTCGAAGTCGAGGGCCGCCTCCGACGCCGACTGCATGTCCGCCAGCGCCATCGGCCGCAGCGCGTCCAGCGTGAAGACCTCGTTGTTGATCCGTTCGAGCAGTTTCTTCTGGTTGCTGCGCCTGGCGGACAGGGGAACCGGCGCCGCGGCGATGCGGGGCTCGACCCAGCGGCTGAGCAGCGCGTACTGGTAGACCGACTGGACGGCCGTGTGCAGCCGGTACAACGTGCCGTTCGCGGCCGCGGCGAGTATCCGATCGAGCTCCGGTTCCCGGTCCCCGGCGACGCGGTCGAGCGAGCCCGGGTATGCCCGGAACAGCGGATCGGTCATGTTCTCGTCACGGAAGAAGAAGATGACCGCCCTGGGTCTGAGGCCCGGCTCCACGATGACGTTCTTGAACGTGAGGTACCAGTAGGCGGAGCCGACCCCCGCGTAGAGCAGCGACGCCACACCACGCCCGCCGACGAGCCGCGACAGGTGCCCTGGCTGGATGCGCGTGCCGGCCATCGAGTCGCCGATCACGTAGTAGTCGGGTCTCGTCTCCCGCAGGGTCGCGACGACCTCCGCGTCGAACGGCGCCCGGTCGCGTGGCGTTTCGAACGACGGGATGTAGCTGGGGGCGGCTGTGGGACTCTGGATGAGCGGGATCAGGGCCCGCAGGCCGAGCGGCACGGCGAACATGCCGGCGACCACGAGACAGAGCGAAAGCCATTGCGAACGCGACGGGACGTGCACGACGGTCTGCTCAGGCAGCCTTTGCCCCGGTCGGGAACAGCCGCTCCAGTTCCTCCGCCTTCGGCGCCGGCGTCATCAGGCTGACGACGACCAGCAGGCCGATCGAGATGATGGCGGAGGGATAGATGCTCGGGATGCCCCACGGGTCGGCGCCGAAGTTGGATTGCATCGCGGCCGCCCCGGTGAGGCCGTTCGCGGCCTCCATCACGCCCGGCGCGATGGCGGGCAGGACGAATTCGAAGAACACCGTCGCGGCGGCCCCGCCGACGATCGACGCCACGCCGCCCTGCCGCGTCGCGCGCTTCCAGGTGAGCGCGGCAAAAAGCGCCGGCGTCACGGCCACGCCGTACATCGTGTAGGCGAAGTACGCGTACTGGAGGACCGACACCTTCAACTGGAGGTACGTCGGGATGAAGATCATGGCGAACGCCACGAACCCCATCACGACGATGAAGACCTTCTGCAGCGCGACCATCTTGTTCGGGTCGGCCTGCGGGTTGATCATGCCCTGGTAGATGTCGCGCATGACGTTCGAGCTCGACGACAGCAGGTAGTTCATGCCTGTCGACAGCACGACCGCGCAGGCGGCGCCGAGCAGCAGGACGCCCACCGGGGTGGGGACCATGTAGCGCGCCGCGTTCAGCACGAGCGCCCGGCCGTCCCAGCCGAGGCCCCGTTCGACGTTGTACACCGACGCGTAGACGGCGATGGCGATGACGATCGTCTCGACGAGAATCGTGCCGACGATCCAGATCGCCACGGCCTTCTTGGCCTCTGCCGGCGACTTGGCCGCGTAGAACTTCTGGTACATCGACTGCACGCCCATCAGCAGGAGCAACGTCGACAGGAAGTACGCCAGGGCCTTCAGCGCGGGGTACTTGCCGAAGTCGCCGGCGAACACGTCGAACCGGGCAGCCGGCAGTACCACGTGCGCATGCGCCCAGCCGCCGGCCGTCGCGACGACGAACGGCACCGCCAGCAGACACGCCGACACGATGATGATGCCGTTCGGCAGATCCGTGTGCGCCACCGCCACCATGCCGCCGATCGTCACGAAGCCGATGACGAACACCGCCGCAATCGTCTGACCGAGCTCCAGCGACACCTTGCCGTCCGTGATCACGTTCAGGATGTAGCCGCCGGCACGGAACTGGTACGCGACGATCGTCGTGAACGCGATGATCAGGGCGATGGCGCCGAACAGGCGCGCGAACTTGCCGTACCGCGCCTCGAGGATGTCACCCACCGTGTACTGGCCGAACGTGCGGATCTTCGCCGCGACAAAGTAGATGATCGCAATGCCGACAAACGCGCCGGCCGGCTGCCACACCGCGCTCCACCCCGCGTACGACGCATACTCCGCACCGGCGATGAACGTGCCCGACCCGATCCACGTGCACACCAGCGTGAAGACCATCTTGGTGAGCGACAGGCTTCGGCCGGCCACCATGAAGTCTTCCTGTGACTTGACATGCCGCGAGCGGTAGATGTTGTAGACGGTCAGGACGAGCAGGTACGCGAGGATGACGTACAGGTAGACGCTCACAACTCCTCCTACGGCGCGGTGTTGTCCCGGTGCAATCTATGGACGATTCGCGGCTGCCAAACCGAAGCAGCATAGCACAGGCCAGCCGGGCATCGCCCGAGTCGGACGGCGTGGCCGCCGCCACGCGCCGCGCGCGACGGTCCGGTCAGTGAGGGAGCTTTCCCAGGAGTTTCCAGACGAAGCGATGGGCCCGGTGCGCGAAGGCGGCAGGCTCGGCGAACATCAGAATGCACTCGCCGTGCACGACCTGCATCCCGTGGCCCTCGCAGAACGCGATCGCATCGGGCGACCCTGCGCCCTGCTGCAGCCACACCCGCGTGATGCCGTGCGCGGCGGCGTCCTGCACCACCTGCAGGGCCTCGGCGGGAGGAACGACAACCACGACCCCGCCGGGAGAAGCCGGGAGGTCTCCCAGGGATCGGTAGGTCGCATGGCCGTCGATTTCCGGGGCCGAGCGGTGGACCGGGAGCACGCGGTACCCCTGCGCGGACAGCGTCTTGAGCACCGCGTTCCCGAACTTCTTGCCCGATTCCGACGCGCCCACCAGCGCCAGCGTGCGCTGGGCCATGAAGTCGTCAACCGCGGCCTTCATCGTCATCGGCACACTCCCTGCGTGCGCGCAGTATACACAAACGTGCCGAGCACTCCATGTCACAATGCTGCCGATGCGCATCGTCCTCATCTCCACGTACGAACTGGGACGCCAGCCGTTCGGACTGGCGTCGCCGGCAGCGTGGCTGAGGCACGCCGGCGCAGAGGTGACGGCACTGGACCTGTCGCGCCAGCGCCTCGACGAGGCGGCCGTCAGGGACGCATCGCTCGTCGCGTTCTATCTTCCGATGCACACGGCGACACGCCTGGCGATGCCGGTCATCGAACGCGTGCGCGAGATCAACCCTGCGGTCCGGCTGTGCGCATTCGGTCTCTACGCGCCGCCCACGGCCGATCTGCTGTCGTCCCACGGCGTCGCCGCCACCTTCGGAGCGGAGTTCGAGGCGGACCTCGTGACGTATGCCCTCGGCGAGCACGGGAAGCCGTCACAGACGGACAGCCGCCCGGCAGACGGCGCCCGCCTGACGTTTCTGACGCCGGACCGCACCGGGCTGCCTCCGCTGGAGCAATACGCCACGCTGCAGGTTGATGGCGGGCGGCGCACCGCCGGGTACACCGAGGCGAGCCGGGGGTGCAGGCACCAGTGCCGGCATTGCCCGGTGGTCCCGATCTACGGCGGACAGTTCCGGATCGTGCCTGTCGACACCGTGATGGCCGACATCGCGAACCAGGTCGCGGCCGGCGCCACGCACATCACGTTCGGGGACCCCGACTTCTTCAACGGTCCCGCGCATGCGCGACGTGTGGTCGACGCGCTGCACGAGACATGGCCGGCGCTGACGTACGACGCCACGATCAAGGTCGAACATCTCCTCGGGCACGCAGACCTGTTGCCCCGGCTTCGGGACACGGGCTGCCTCTTCGTGACGAGCGCCGCGGAGTCGGTCGATGACGCCGTGCTCGTGCGTCTCGACAAGGGGCACTGTGCCGCCGACATCGCCCGGGCCGTGGCGGTGTGCGATCGCGCGGGCCTGCCGCTCGCGCCGACCTTCGTCCCGTTCACGCCGTGGACGACGGTGGAGGGGTATGGCGGCCTGTTGGCGACTATCGAGCAACTGGGGATCGTCGAGGCTGTTGCCCCGATACAACTCGGCATTCGCCTCCTCGTCCCGGAGCGATCACGACTGCTCGATCTCCCGGACGTCCGGGCCCTGGTCGGTCCATACGATGCCGTGGCGCTCGCGTATCCCTGGCGTCACCGTGACCCGCGCGTCGACGACCTGCAGCGCGAGGTGATGGCGCTCGTCGGCCGGAGGCTGAATGTTTCGCGCGCGGAGCTGTTCGCCGAGGTGCGCGGCCTCGCCCGCGACTACACGGGGGGCCTGCCCGTCGGCGGACTTCTCGACGCTGCCACGGACAGGGCGTGTCCCGCGCGCGTGACCCGCACGAAGCGTCCGCCAGTGCCGTATCTGAACGAGCCTTGGTACTGTTGAGCCGAGCCGTCCGGAGAGCAGGTGGCTCTTCTCTGAACACGCTGGATTCGGGGTTCCCGCCTTCGCCCTCGGGGCTCCGGCGAGGCAGGCGGGATCTGGATGCCATGAAGCGAGTGCTGCTGTTGACGACGGCGACGGGCTACCAGACCCGGTCCTTTG
>JAPKZP010000183.1 GCA_026393735.1 Acidobacteriota bacterium | reverse complement strand
GAGGTGGACGCCACGCTCGAGAAGGCGCCGCACGTCGTCGAGAACAGCTTCTACTCGTCGTACACGCATTGCGGGTTCCTCGAGCCGCAGTCGACGCTCGCGGACTTCAACACCGGCACAGGGCTGCTGACCGTCTACACGTGCAACCAGCTGCCGCACTACCTGCAGCAGACCATCGCCCGCACCATCGATCAGCCGATGGAGAAGATCAGGGTCATCATCCCGACCGTGGGCGGAGCGTTCGGCGGGAAGACCGAAGCGACGCCGTCGTGCCTGGTGGCGTGCCTGCTCAGCCGGAAGCTCGGCCGGCCCGTGAAGATCACCTACACGCGCGAGGAGGTCTTCCATCAGAACAAGGGGCGGCACCCGGCGCACATGCAGATGAAGATGGGCTTCGACGACTCGGGCCGCATCCTGGCGCTCGACTTCGACTGCCTGCTCGACGGCGGCGGCCACAGCAGCTGGGGCTTCGTGGTGATGTGGTTCATCGCCGCACTGATGCACCTGCCCTACAAGCTGCCGGTCGTGCGGTACAAGGGCAAGCGTGTCTACACGAACAAGCCGACGCCGGGCGCGCAGCGCTGCCTGGGCGGTGTCCAGGTGCGGATGGCCTTCGAGAGCATGCTCGACATGGGTGCCGCACAGGTCGGGATCAACCCGTACGACCTCCGGATGATCAACGCGGTCGAGGCCGGCTACAAGGGCCCGACGGTGATCGAGGTGCGCCACAGCGAGTTCAAGAAATGCCTCGAGTCGGTGGCAGAGCGCTCGGGCTTCGTCGAGAAGTACGGCAAGCTGCCGTACGGTCGCGGCATCGGCATGGCCGGCGGCCACTACAGCACCGGCGGCGCGTTCCTGCTCTACCCGAGCTTCCGGCCGCATTCGACGGCGCAGCTGCGCGTCGACACCGAGGCCGGCGTGACGCTTTACATCGGCGCGACGGCCATCGGCCAGGGAGCGACCACCGTGCTCTGCCAGATGGTGGCCGAGGAACTCGGCGTCGACTACCGCGACGTGCACCTCGTCTGCCAGGACACCATGCTCGCGCCGATGGACAACGGCACGTACGACAGCCGGCTGACCTACGGGGCCGGCCATGCGATCAAGAACGCGGCCGCGGACATCAAGTCGAAGCTGTTCGAGGTGGCCGCCACGATGGTCGGCGCGGGCAAGGAGCACCTGCGGTGCGCGGCCGGCGAGATCTACTCCGTCTACGAGCCGAACCGGAAGGTGCCCTTCAAGAAGGCCGTCTACCAGTACCTGAGTTCGGTGGGACCGCTGTTCGGCACCGGCGAGTACACGCCGCCGCAGCCGAAGGGCGACTACGACGGCAAGCTCATCGGGCCGTCGCCCGCGTTCGGGTTCTCGGCGCAGGCGGCCGAAGTCGAGGTGGATCTCGAGACCGGCCAGATCAAGGTCGTGGGGTACTGGGAAGCGGGTGACTGCGGCAAGGCGATCAACCCGATGTCGGTCGAAGGCCAGGTGGAAGGCGCGATCTCAATGGGGCTCGGGGCCACGTTCTTCGAAGAGATGGTCATGGACGCGAAGGGGAAGATGCTGAACCCGAACTTCCACGACTACAAGATGCCGACGGCGCTCGACATGCCCGATCTGCAGACCGAGATTGTCGACAGTTACGACCCGACCTCCGCGTACGGCAACAAGGAAGTCGGGGAGGGGCCGGTCGGGCCGGTGATACCCGCGATTCTGAACGCCGTGTACGACGCGATTGGCATCCGCTTCACCGAAGTTCCGCTCAAGCCCGAGAAGGTGCTGTGGGCCCTGGGCAAGATCGAGCCCCCGGCGGAGCGGCGCCTCCACGTGACGAGCGAGTCCACGTACTGCGCGCGCCGCGGATGCGCGCCGGACGGGACGCCACTCTAGGCCGGGCTTTGCTTGAGTGGACTGCAGTGGCAGGTGTGGCGCAGGGGCTTCAGCCCTGCGCAATCCGGGGCGGCGAGCAGGCCAGGGAAGGCCTGCTCCACGACCAACACGAGTGAGCGCTGGGGATAGGAGCCGTAGCGATGGTCTACGAAATCGCACTCTGGGCGGCGCTGGTCCTGCTGGGCATCGGCGTCATCCACCGCATCGACGCCTGGTTCCTGCGTGACGTCGGCCTCGGCGATCGGAACACGTCGCCCGGCGAACGCGTCGCGGCAGGAGGCAAGGGCATCCTGGGCGCCATCTTCAGCGTGCGCATCTTCGCTGTCCTGAAAGTGCTGGTGGTGGACGTGCTCTTCCAGGGCCGGATCCTCCGCGATCGGAAGGACCCGCTCGCCTACTCGATGCACCTGCTGATCTTCTTCGGGTTCATGCTGCTGCTGCTGTTCCACGCGCTCGGCAGCGTGTTCGGCGGCTGGATCAGCGCGGCCGGCTACGTGCCGACGCTCAACCCGTTCATGTTCCTGACGAACCTGGCCGGCCTGATGCTGACGCTCGGCCTCGTGCTGGCCGTGGTCCGGCGGGTGACGTGGAAGGCGGTCATCCGGACCGCGGCGTCCGATGTCGCCGCGATCGTCATCCTCGCGCTCATCGCCGTGTCAGGCTTCGCGCTCGAAGCGATGAAGTTCACGTCGGAGCGATCCTACGACGCGATGGTGAAGCAGTACGCCGGCGACGGGCTGACGCCGGCCGAGAGCGCCGGGCTGAAGGCGTTCTGGGTTGCGGAGTACGGGCTCAAGACGGCCGCGCCGGTGCCATCGCACGACCCGGCGGCCGTGGCGCAGGGCAAGGTCGTCCACGAAGCCGTGTGCCAGTCCTGTCACACGAGCCCGCGCGCGGCGTTCGTGTCGTACCCGCTCTCGCGGGCGCTCGCGCCGGTGGCGGCGGCGCTCGATCGCGCCGGCGCGGTCCGCGGGCTCTGGTACCTGCACGTCCTGACGTGCGTCGTCGGCCTCGGGTACCTCGCCTTCAGCAAGATGTTCCACGTCGTCAGCACGCCGGTGAGCCTGCTGGTGGCGGAGGTGGCGGGCGGGACCGCGACGCCGGCGGGCGTGGCGACGCGCCAGGCAATCGAACTGGACGGCTGCAGCCACGGCGGGGCGTGTCACGAGACCTGCCCCGTGCGTGTGCGGCGTCTCGACCGGATCGGGACCGAGGCGCCGTACGACCCCATGCTGGCGTACGTCGATCGGAAGAGCGCGGGCGACCTGGGCAGCCGGCCGGTCGCGGGGTAGAAGCGAACGCAGCGCATCGGAGAGATGAAGATGCTTGCAGATCGAGAGAAGGTCAAGGCGGGCCGGGACGTGTGGGTGCCGACCGTGTGCGCAGGCTGTTACAACTGCTGCGGCATCCTGGCACACCGCGTCGACGGCAGGATCGTGGAGATCAAGGGCGACCCGAACGCCGCGAACTCGAAGGGATACGTCTGCGCCAAGGGCCTGGTCCGCGCGATTGACGTCCATCACCCGTCGCGCGTGCTGAAACCGCTCAAGCGGACCAACCCGGTGAAGGGGATTGGCGTGGATCCCGGCTGGCAGGAGATTTCCTGGGACGAGGCCATGGAGATCTCAGTGGCGGCGCTGAAGAAGGTGCGCGCGAAGGACCCGCGGGGCCTGATTCTGTCGCACTTCGACATCGCCGGCTACCGCCTGAGCGGCGCGTTCGGCCGGGCGTTCGGCACCGTCAACATGCACTGGAACCGCGCCGACTACTGCGGGTCAGCGTCGCACCCGGCGTGGCTCATCACCAACGGCACGCTGAACTCCGAGGTCGACTTCCCGAACTGCAAGTACGTCGTCCTCTGGGGCACGCAGCTCGGCCACATGGTGAACACCATCTCCCTCAGCGCGAGTTCAGAACTTTCGGAGGGCCGGCGGAAGGGCCACAAGCTCGTGGTCGTCGACCCGTTCTGCTCGAATGCCGCGTCGAAGGCCGACGAGTGGCTGCCGGTGAAGCCCGGCACCGACGGCGCGCTGGCGCTGGCGATGCTCCACGTGATGGTGAACGAGCTCGGCATCTACGACGTGCCGTTCCTCAAGGGGCAGACCAACGGCCCGTACCTCGTGAAGCCAGACGGCCATTACCTGCGCGACGCGGCCACGTCGAAGCCGCTGATGTGGGACCCTGCCGACGGCTGCGCGAAGACCTTCGACACCGCCGGCCTGAAAGACCCGGCCATCGAGGGATCGTTCACGGTGGCGGGGCAGGCGGTGAAGCCGGCGTTCCAGGTCGTCAAGGATCACCTCGCGACGATCGACGTCGAGGAGATGGCGCGCGTCTGCACGATTCCGATCGAGCAGATCCGGCGCGTGACGCGTGAATTCTGCGAGACCGCCTCGATTGGCAGCACGATCGAGGTCGACGGCTACACGCTGCCGTTCCGGCCTGTGGGCATCGACTACAAGCGCGGCATGGCGGCCCACAAGGGCGGCATGAACAGCTGCTTCGCCATCCACATGCTCAACCTGCTGGTGGGCGCCGTGGACGTGCCGGGCGGGCAGCGGGGCGTGAACCCGGTCGGGCCCTACTGGACCGCGGGCGTCTCGAGCGACGGTCTGATCATTCCCTCGGACTTCATCGCGAAATACAACAAGCCGTACCCCGGCAGGAAGGCGTCGATTCCGAAGACGCTCGACCTGCAGGAGCTCTTTCCCGTCGCGCTCTTCACGCGCGGCCTGTACCCGCTCGGGATCGACGACCCGGAGAAGTACGGGATCCCGTACAAGCCCGAGGCGATGATTCACGGCCGCACGAACCACATGATGAACAGCCATGACCCCGCGGCCATGGCCGAGACGCTGAAGAAGCTGACGTTCCAGCTCTCCATCGTCCAGTTCATCGATGAGACCGCCGAGTTCGCCGACGTCATCCTGCCGGATTCCCACGACTTCGAGCGCTGGGACATGTTCCCGGCGAACGACCCCTACGCCTTCATCGCGCCGGGCCCGGGCGAGTGGTACTTCCTCTTCCGGCAGGCCGTGGCCGAGCCGCCGGGCGAGGCCAGGCCCTGGACCGAGATCTACATGGAGCTGGCCGAGCGCCTGGGCATCCTGCCGGACATCTACAAGCTCGGCAACGAGATGTGGAACCTGGGCGACGCGTACAAGATCGATCCGACGAAGAAGTACACCCTGCGCGAGATTGCCGAGCGCCAGGCGAAAACGATCTTCGGGGACGCGTTTTCCCTCGACACCATCACCGATACATCCGCGTCGATCCTGCGCAAGAAGACCACGCAGGAGGCATACCCGCGGATGTTCCTGCCGTCCCGCGTGCCGATCTACCTGGAGTACCTGCTCGATCACCGGACCGACGTCCAGAAGGTGCTCGACACGCTCAAGTTCGACTGGGACCTGTCCACCTACAGCCCGGTGCCGCACTGGATCCCGTGCGAGGCGCACGCCCACATGCGCGGCGGCGAGTACGACCTGATCGCCACGAACAACAAGGTCCCCACGCATCAGTTCTCCACGACGACGGAGAACATGTGGATTGACGAGGTGGCGCGCGCGAACCCGTACACCTATTCCGTGATGATGCATACCTCGGCGGCGGCGAAGCGCGGCCTTAAGACCAACGACATGGTGTGCGTCGAATCGAAGTACGGCAACTACGTGGGCCGCCTGCGCGTCACGGAGCTCGTGCACCCGGAGTCGGTGAACTGCTCGGGAAGCTTCGGCCACTGGGCCCAGGGGCTGCCGGTGTCGCGCAAGAAAGGCGTGATGCACAACGCCCTGCTGCCCAAACCCACGCTGGATCGCATCGACACCCTCAGCGGGCAGATCGACCAGTGCGTCGCGGTCAAGGTCTACAAGGTTGAGGGCTAAGCGCCATGGCCAGATATGGAATGGTCGTCGATCTGAAACGCTGCGTGGGCTGCAATGCCTGCGTCGTGGCCTGCAAGTCCGAGCACAACACCCCGAACGGGATCCTGCTCACGACCGTGCTGGAAAAGGAAATGGGCATCTTTCCCCACACGAACCGCGTCTTCGTGCCCGTGCTCTGCAACCACTGCGAAGTCCCGGCCTGCGCCCAGGTCTGCCCGACGAAAGCCACGCACCGGCGTCCAGACGGCATCGTGTTCATCGAGTATGAGAAGTGCATCGGCTGCTGCGCGTGCATCGAACACTGCCCGTATCACGTGCGCACGCTGGTGCTGGACAACCGGGTGCTCTACTCGGACGGCAAGACGACGTTCGAGAAGCCCGTCGCGCAGAAGATCCTGAACAAGGTCGCCACCAAGTGCGACATGTGCTACCACCGCGTCGAGGTCGGCCAGAAGCCGGCATGCGTCGAAGTGTGCCCCGCGGGCGCGCGGATCTTCGGCGACCTGTCGGACCCGGCGTCGGCGCCCAGCACGCTCGTGAAGGACCACGCCGGCTGGCAGATGCTGCCGGAGAAGCAGACGCAGCCCTGCGTGTTCTACATCGGCTGAGCCGCGGGGCGGGTCGTCCCCGCCCGTGGCCGTTCAGGGGCAGCGTTCGGCCCCCAGGCAGCGACGACCGGAGCAGAAGAAGATGTCCAGGATAACCAGACGGGACTTTCTCAACCAGACCGCCGTGTCGCTTGCCGGCGCGGGGCTGGCAGGCACGTCGGAACTCGGCGCGAGCCAGGGGCCCACGGCCAGCCGCCCGGACGCGGACATCATCGTCGTCGGCGCCGGGCTTGCCGGCCTGGCTGCGGCCATCACCGCGGCGGACGCCGGCGCGTCGGTGCTGCTCGTCGACAAGCACTACAAGATTGGCGGCTCCGCGATGGGGGCCGGCGGCAGCTTCAGCGCTGCCGGATCGAAGGCGCAACGGGCGAAGGTCATCGAGGATTCGCCCGAGCGGCACTTCCAGGACGCGAACGTCATCGGCAAGGGCAAGGCCGACCCCGCGCTGCTGAAGCTCTACACCGAGCAGGCCGCGCCCACGCAGGAGTGGCTCGAGTCGCTCGGCATCGAGTTCGCCCCGACGGGGCCGCGCATGGCGCCCGAGCACGAGCTGTACAGCACCGCCCGCACGTGTGATGCGAAGGGCGGCGGGCCCGGCTACATCGTGGCGATGGGCAAGGAGCTCGACCGACGCATCGCCGCCGGGAAGATCACGCTCAAGGGCGAGACGGCGGCGAAACGGCTCGTGACGCGGGGTGGCCGGGTCGTGGGCGTGACGGTGGCCACAGAACTCGGCACCGAACGGTCCTTCCACGGCAAGGCCGTCATCCTGGCGTGCGGGGGCTACGGGTCGAACGCG
>JAPKZP010000591.1 GCA_026393735.1 Acidobacteriota bacterium | reverse complement strand
TCTACGTCGGCAACGGCGAGTTCCTGCACGCGTCAGGACTTGTGCGCCGCAACAGCCTTTTGCCATCGTCGCCGATCTACAGCGAGAGCCTGCGCCAGCGGCTGCTGCGCGTGAGGCACGTGCTGCCGTAGACCGGCGCACAGTGATGGTCGGTCGGCGCCGGGAATGCAGCCCGCAGGCTTCAGCCTGCGGGTCTACACGCAGTACCTGATCGCCGCCGCGGCCAGGCAAGCCGCCAGGCGCGTGACGGACTCCAGGTCGACCCACTCTTCCTTCGCATGGGCGCCCGCACCCGCGGCGCCCATGACGACGGTTTCCACGCCGGCGGCGGCCAGCAGCGCCGCGTCCATCCACGGCGTCTGTCCCGCAAACGCCGGCCGATGGCCGAGCACGTCGGTCGAGGCCTCGACCAGTGCGCGCACGATGGGCGCGTCGGGTGAGACCTCGAATGGTTCTCGCACGAGCATCACGCCAAGGTCCGCGGCGAAGGCCGGGTCGAGGGCCATCTGGCGCCGGAGAATCGATGCCATCTCCTCCGTGACTGCCTCAATGCACTCGCCTGGAACCGTGCGCCGCTCGATCTGGAGCCGGCACGACGCTGCGTAGGTACTGAGCCCCGATCCGCCCGAAAGCGTCGCGGCGTGCAGCGACGGCGGCCCCACGAGCGGATGTGGCGCCCGCGCCCGGAGATCCTGCTCGAGCCGGTCGAGATCGGCCAGCACGCGCCCCATCCGCATGTTGGCGTCGACGCCGAGGTCGAAGCGGCTGCCGTGTGCGGCCCGGCCGTGCGTCGTGATCTCGAACCACGCAAACCCCTTGTGCGCGAGGCAGATGTCGAGCGCCGTCGGCTCGGTCACGATCGCGCCGTCGGTGCGGTATCGCGTCAGAAGGTCCTGCATGCCCGCGCTCGCGTACTCTTCGTCGGCCACGCCGGTCAGGACGACCTCCCCGCCGTGCGGACAGCCCGCGTCCGCGAGCGCCTTCATCCCCGCCATCATGGCCGCCAGTCCGCCCTTCATGTCGTAGGCGCCCCGCCCGTACAGGCGACCGGCTCGAATATCGCCAGAGAGCGGGTCCTCCATCCCGACGAGATCGACCGTATCGATGTGGGCGTTGAGCATCAGTGACCGGCCCGGCCGCGACCCGCGCAGGCGCCCGACCACGCTGGGCCGGCCGGGCGCGCACTCGTGCAGCGCGGCCTCGACGCCGAACGCCGCGAGACTCGCCGCGACGTACTCGGCGATCACCCGCTCCCCCGCCGAACCAGGGTCGAGACTGGGGTTGACGGAGTTGATGCGCACGAGGTCGCGCAGGGTCGCTGTCAGGTACGCGGAATCGATCGAGAGCATCGACAAGCCTCCGGGGGGTGAGACATATTATGCGCATGATCACTACGACTTCGCCTGGATTCGGGATTCGGAGTTCGGACTTCCGTGTCTCGTCATGTCAACACGGGCTGCGGCCGCCCGCGACATGGCTTCGCCGCGTCGTGTTCGCGGCGGTGACGCTTCTCCTCCTCATGGCGGCGCCGCTCGCAGCCCAGTCGCTCCCGTCCCAGTGCGGTCGAGACGCGACCTGGGACCGCGGCCTCGCGGGCAGACCCGGGCCGCTCGCCCACACATTCTCGATCGTCGCGCGCGACCCGGTCACGGGCGACATGGGCGTGGCCGTGCAGTCGCACTGGTTCTCGGTGGGTTCCATCGTGACGTGGGCCGAGGCCGGCGTGGGCGCCATCGCCACCCAGTCGTTCGTCGAGCCCGCGTACGGCTACAAGGGCCTCGAACTCATGCGCGGCGGGATGTCTGCCCCTGACGTGCTGAAGAAGCTGCTCGCCGACGACGCCCAGCGCGAAGTCAGGCAAGTGGCGATGATCGACGCGCAGGGTCGCGTGGATGGCTTCACCGGCAAGCTCGACATCGCTGCCGCCGGGCATCACGTGGGAGCCCAGTACTCCGTCCAGGCGAACATGATGGAGAATCCGCGCGTGTGGCCGGCGATGGCTGCAGCCTACGAGCAGACGACGGGCGACCTGGCGGATCGTCTCCTGGCGGCCCTCGAAGCCGCCCAGAATGCCGGCGGGGATATCCGGGGCAAGCAGTCGGCGGCCATCCTCATCGTCAAGGCGAAGTCCACAGGCAAGCCCTGGGCCGGAGCCGATCGACTGTTCGATCTGCGGGTCGAGGATCACCCGGCAC
>JAPKZP010000404.1 GCA_026393735.1 Acidobacteriota bacterium | reverse complement strand
GCGCGCCTCTCGGACGCCCTCGACGTCGAGCCCATCGTGGGACGCCTGCTCGTGCTGCGGGGCGTGACGGACGTTGACGCCGCCCAGGCGTTCCTGAACCCCTCCCTCGACCAGCTGCACGATCCCATGGCGCTGGCCGACATGGGGGTGGCGGTGGAGCGGCTCACGCGCGCCATCGCGGCGCGCGAGCGCATTGCGGTGCACGGCGACTACGACGTCGACGGGATCACGGCGACGGTCATCGTCCGCCGGACCCTCGAGATGCTTGGCGCAGACGTCGTCCATTTCGTGCCGGAGCGCGTACGCGACGGGTACGGCCTGAACGTGCCGGCCATCGAACGCCTGCACGCGGAAGGCGTCCGCGTCGTGGTGTCCGTCGACTGCGGGATCCGCGGCAACGACGCGGCGCGCCGGGCCATCGATCTCGGCGTCGACCTGATCATCACGGACCACCACGAACCGGACGCGGAGCTGCCTCCGGCGGTGGCCGTCATCAACCCCAAGCGATCGGACTGCACCTACCCCGACAAGAATCTCGCGGGCGTCGGCGTGGCCTTGAAGCTCGTGCAGGCGCTGTGCCGGACGGCAGGCAAAGACCAGTGGGTCCCCGCGTTCGTGAAGATCGCGGCGATCGGGACCCTCGCGGACGTCGTGCCGGTGATCGGCGAGAACCGCATCATCGCGAAACTGGGACTCGAGGCGCTCTCCAGGGGGCCGCACAAGGCGGGCTTGCGCGCGCTGCTGGAGGGCTCGGGACTGAACGGCAAGACCATCGACAGCTACCACGTGTCGTTCATGATTGCGCCGCGTGTCAATGCGGCCGGCCGCATGGGCACGCCGGATATCGCCCTGCGCCTGCTGCTGTTGTCCGACGACAGCATGCTCGCCGAAGCCCGGGAACTGGCGGCACAGCTGAACCAGGAGAACGAACGCCGCCAGCTGGAGGAGCGCGGCATTGTCACCGCGGCACGCCGCCTGGTGGATCGCGACCCGGACATCGGCGCGCGATCGGTGCTCGTGGTGGCAGGGGAGGGCTGGCACCGCGGCGTCATCGGCATCGTCGCGTCGAAGCTCGTCGACGCCTACCACCGGCCTGCCATCGTGTTGTCCATCGACGGCGACGAGGCGCACGGCTCGTGCCGGAGCATTCCGGCCTTCGACATGCTGGGGGCCCTGGAACACTGCGGCCCCTTCCTTCGCCGTTTCGGCGGGCACCGGGCCGCAGCAGGGCTCACGATGGACCGCGGGCAGATCAAGGGGTTCCGGGATGCCATGACGGCCTGGGCCGACGACCGCCTCGGGCCCGACGACCTGCGGCCCACACTCCGGATCGACGGCCAGCTGGGATTCCGGCAGATTACGCCCCGACTCATGGAGGGCCTGCGCCGCCTGGCGCCATTCGGGGTCGGCAATCCGCGGCCGCTGTTCTGGACCGCGGGCGCCCAGGTCGCGGACGGCCCGCGGCGCTTGAAGGAGCGTCACCTGAGCATGAGCCTGCGGCAGGATGGCGTTGCGCTTCGGGGCGTCTTCTGGCGCGCGGCCGAGCGCGGGGCGGCGATCGAGGCCGCCCGCGCGGCGCTGGACGTCGCGTATTCCGTCGAGCAGAATACCTTCAACGGCACGACGTACCTGGAAGTGGCCCTGTCGGACGTGCGGGCCGCGGAGTCGGCACCACGATGAGATGGCAACAGCGCCTGCGGATCGGCATCGCGATATTCGGCGTGGGCTTCCTCGTCGTGCTCTGGTACGCGGTGCGGGCGCCCGCTCCCCGCGAGCAGGCCCGCGAGAAAGTCGAACGCATGGATCGGTCCGCCACGGCTGAGAGCACGAGCGGGGAGGTTCGCCGGCTGGGCGGCAAGGACGAGAATGCCTGGGTCGAGTACGACCGCATGCTCGCGTATCCGGACGGCAGGCAGAAGCTCACGGGAGCCCGCGCGTACTCGAAGAAACGCGGCGGACGCGACTTCAAGGTCACCGCGAACGAAGCAGACGTGTCGCCGAACCAGGACAACGTCCAGATGCGCGGGGCGGTGGAACTCGCCACGAGCGACGGCCTGGTCGCGAAGACGGAAGAGGCCGCCTACAGCCAGTCCGAAGGCATCGTCCGGGCGGCCGGCCCGATGCAGTTCACGCGGGTCAGGGTCTCGGGTTCATCGGTGGGCATGACCTACGACGAACATCGGGACTTCCTCTGGCTGCTCGACCAGGCGGTGGTCAAGATGGCGCCGGAAACGCCCGCGGACAAGGCCCGGTTTCGCGCGGGCGGATCACTACGTACGCTATGAGCGCGGATTCCAGCTGGTGTCCGGCACACGGACCCTCACCTCCGACCTCGCCACCGCGTACTTGAGTGACGACGGCGCACGCGTCGAGACGCTCGAGATGCGGGGGCGGTCGCGCATTACCGGGGTCGGGGACGGCGTCGGCGCGATCCGCGCCATGGAGTCCGACGACGTCAACCTGGAGTTCGCCGAAGACGGGCGGACGCTGCGCGGCGCCACCCTGTCTAGCGCGAAGCCGAACCGCGCCACGATCGACGTCGGCACGACGGATTCGGGCGAGCGGCGCGTGGCCGGCCAGTGGATCGATGTGCGCATCGCGCCTGACGGCACGACGGTGACGTCCCTCACGGTGCGCGACGACGTAGAACTCGCGTTGCCGGCCACCAAAGACGGGCCGGCGCGAACCGTCAGGGCATCGGCGCTGACCGCGAAGGGCGAGGCCGGCAAGCCGCTCAACGGGGCGCGCTTCCTCGACGCGGTCGAGTTTCGCGAGACGCGCACGGGTGTGGCGGCCCGTATCGTGCGTTCGCGGTCGCTCGACATCCTGACCCAGCCGGGGTTCGGTGCGATCGACGACGCGCACTTCGTGGGTTCCGTCAGGTTCGAAGCGGATCAACTGCGCGCGACCGCGGGCGAGGCGCGCTACCTGGTGACCAAAGGGGTGGTCGACCTGACGGGTCTCGACGAGACCACGGGGCAGCCGCCGCGGGTGACCGACGGGCAGGTGACCATCGACGCGCGTCGCCTCGAGATCACGCTGGAGGGCAGCAAGATCCACGCGCAACAGGATGTGCGCAGCATCATGGCGTCGGCCACACAGTCCCCGTCGAAGGGCGCGGAGGGCAAGACACGCCGGGCCGGGATGCTGAAGCAGGACCAGCCGGTCTTCGCGACCGGTGCGGATCTGACGTACGACAGCGTCGCCCGGCTCGCGGTGTACACGGCCGTCGCGCCCGCTCAGGCGCGCCTGTGGCAGGGGGACACCGCGATCCAGGGCGCACGAATCGAGGTGGACGATGCCAAGGGCAACTTGAGTGCGAAGGGGAAGGTGGCATCGACGCTGCAACTCGATCAGGGAGACGCCGCGCCAGCGAAGGCCGACCACGTCGCGACGATCGCAAGCGCGGACGAGCTTCTCTACGAGGACGCGAGCCGGAAGACAACCTACTCGGGGACGGCCCACGTGGCGGGCACCAACGGCGATGTTCGGGCCGCCAAGGTCGAGTTGTACCTCAAGCCGGCCGGCAACGAACTCGAGCGCGTTGAGGCCTATACGACGGTCTCGATGGTGGACGCGACCCGGACGGCGACGGGTGACCGCCTCACGTACCTCACCGAGACGGGGCGGTACCTGATGTCGGGAGCCCCCGTGAAACTCGTGGCGGACTGCCGAGAAACGACGGGGCGGATTTTGACATTCTTCAAGTCGACCAATAACATCATCGTCGATCCGAATGATGAGACGCGCACGCAGACCAAGCCCGTGCCGGGGTGCGTGCCGGCAGGTCGGAACTGAATGGCTACGCTTCGAACGGACGCACTGACGAAATCGTATGGCGGGCGAACCGTTGTTCGCAACGCGAGCGTCGAGGTCAGCTCCGGTGAAGTGGTGGGATTGCTCGGGCCCAACGGCGCCGGCAAGACGACCACGTTCTACATGACCGTGGGGTTGACGGCCCCGGATTCGGGGCGCGTCCTTCTGAACGGCGAGGACGTGACGAACGACCCGATGTACATCCGCGCCAGGAAGGGCATCGGGTACCTGCCGCAGGAACCCTCGGTCTTCCGCGGGCTCACCGTGCAGCAGAACATTTACGCCATCCTCGAGACGCTCGATCTCAAGCCGGTCGAGCGCCGCGAGCGGCTGCGCGCGCTGCTCGCCGAACTGAACCTGACGCCGCTCGCCGACGCGCCGGCGTACACGCTGTCGGGAGGTGAGCGCAGACGCGTGGAGATCACGCGTGCGCTCGTCGTGTCGCCGCAGTTCATCCTGCTGGACGAGCCCTTCGCCGGGATTGACCCGATTGCTGTGTCCGACATCCAGAAGATCATCTCGCATCTGAGCGATCGCGGCATCGGCGTCCTCATCACCGACCACAATGTCCGCGAGACGCTGCGGATCACGGATCGGGCCTACATCGTGAGCGATGGCGTGATCTTCCGGAGCGGGACTCCGGACGGCCTGGCGGCCGACGAAGACGTCCGTCGCATCTATCTCGGCGCCGATTTCCGGCTGGACTGAGGCCGCCCGAAGCACTACACTCCGGACTAGCAGTCATGGCGATTCAGCAGAAACTTCATACGAAGCTCGTTCAGAAGCTGATCCTGACGCCTTCGTTGCAGCAGGCCATCAAACTGCTGCCCATGTCCACTCTCGAGCTTGCCGACCTCCTCAACCAGGAGGTGGTCGAGAACCCCATGCTGGAAGAGATCCAGGGGGACGAGGCCCCGGCTCCGGACGCCACGCCGGAGAAGGCCGAGGGCGACGCCGAAGCGAGCGCGCCCAAGCCCGAGAACTGGGACGACAGCGACTACGCGTACTTCTTCGGCGACTACCTCGATGACGGCTACCGGCCCCGCACCCAGCACGAGGTGAAGGAACTCCCGCCCATCGAGAACACCCTGTCGACGACGACCTCGCTCACCGATCATCTCGAGTGGCAGCTCTCGCTCCAGGCGGCCGACGAAACGACCCGCTCGATCGGTGACGCCATTATCGGCAATCTGGATGACGACGGGTACCTGGTCGCCTCGGTGGACGAGATCGCGGCGATGGGATCGTGGACCGTCGACCTGGTCGAGAAGACGCTGCATCTGGTTCAGGGGTTCGATCCGATCGGTGTCGCCGCGCGGGATCTCCAGGAGTGCCTGTGGCTCCAGTTGCGTCACATCGGGCAGGAGGCCACGCCCGCCGAGAAGATCGTCACCGAGCACCTGCGGCTGCTGCAGAACCACCAGGTGCCCGAACTGGCCAAGAAGCTCGGCCTGACGATCGACGAGGTCAAGCAGCACGTGGAGGTCATCCGCCACCTGGATCCCAAGCCGGGCAGCCGGTTCAACCGCCGCGACTCCCAGTACGTCATCCCGGACGTCTACGTGGTGAAGGTGGAGGACCAGTACGTCGCCGTCCTGAACGAGGACGGCCTGCCGCAGTTGCGCATCAGCCCGGTCTACCGGCGCCTGCTCGACAAGAACGCCGAGAACACGGAAGAGACGCGGGCGTACGTGAAGGACAAGTTCAGGTCGGCGCTGTGGCTCATCAAGTCGGTGGAACAGCGGCAGAAGACGATTCACAAGGTCGCGACCAGCATCATCAACTTCCAGAAGGAATTCCTCGACCACGGGATCGAGTTCCTGCGACCGCTGGTGCTCCGGGACGTCGCCAACGACATCGGCATGCACGAGTCGACGGTGAGCCGCGTCGTCACGAACAAATTCATGCACACGCCCCAGGGCGTGTTCGAGATGAAGTATTTCTTCCACAGTGGGATCAGCAGTTCCTACGGCGAGAGTGTGTCGTCGGTCACCATCAAGCAACGGATCAAGAAGATCATCGAGGCCGAAGACGTCCGCAAGCCGCTGAGCGATTCCAAGATCGTCAGCATGCTCCAGAAGGAGGGGCTCATCCTGGCCCGCCGGACGATCGCCAAGTACCGCGAAGAACTGAAGATTCCCACCTCCAATCAGCGCAAGATGCTCTATTGAGGTCATCATGCGACTCACACTGACGGGACGGCACGTCGACATCACGCCGGACATCCGACGGCTGGTCGGGAAGAAGATCGCCAGGCTCGACCGCGTCCTGAACACGAAGGCCGTGTCGGGTCAGGTCGAACTGTGGATTGAGAAGTTTCGGCACGTGGCCGAAATCCACGTGCACGCCCGCGGCGGCCACATGCTGAAGGGCCGCGCGGTGGCGACGTCCTGGGAAGAGGCCCTGTCCGAGGGCATCGACCGCATCATCCAGCAGGCCCAGAAGCTCAAAGGGAAGTGGCAGGAACGCAAGCGCCAGCCGCGCCCGGTGAGGCGCAGCCTCGTCGGCCCGGACACGCGGATGGTCCAGGTGCAGCGCATCATCCGCTCGAGGCGGTACCCGGTGAAGCCCATGTCGCTCGACGAGGCGGCGGTCGCGGTCGGCCCGGCGCCCGATGCGTTCGTGGTGTTTCGCAACTCGACCACGGACGCGATCAGCGTGATGTTCCGCCGCAAGGACGGGGACCTCGGACTGATCGAACCCGGGGCGTAGGCACCATCGGGACCTCGTCAGCCCCATGACACCGCCTTCGCCGAGTGTGACCGTCGGCTGGCTCGTGCGCGCCCGCCCCGAGGCGCTGACGCTCGGCCTCGAGTGCCTCGCGGGAGAGCGCGGATTCGGCCTCGAGATCCGCAGTCCGTACGTGCTCAAGACGGGACTTGCCCTGGCCGGGTTCGATGCGTACCTGCAGTCCGGGCGCGTGCTGGTGTTCGGCGCCAGCGAGATCGGCTACCTCGGGAGCTTGTCCGCCACGGCCCGCGCGACGGCGCTGGCCAGACTGCTGCGGCACGAGATTCCCTGCGTGCTGGTCACCGACGGCCAGCCGGCGCCCGCCGAGTTGATCGCCGCAGGCGAGCAGGCGGGCGTGCCCGTTTTGCGCACCGCGGTCGCCACCCCCATCGCGATAGCCAAACTCACGGGGTTCCTCGAAGACATCCTGGCCGAACGCACGATGCTGCATGCCGTGCTGATGGATATCCTCGGCCTCGGCGTCCTCGTCGTCGGCGAAAGCGGCATCGGCAAGAGCGAGTGCGCGCTGGACCTGGTGCTGCGAGGCCACCGGCTGGTCGCCGACGACACCGTCGAGATCCGCCGGCGCGCCGAGTCCGTGCTGATTGGCACGTGCCCTGAATTCACGCGATATCACATGGAGATTCGCGGACTCGGTGTCATCAATGTCAAGGACCTGTTCGGCGTCGCGTCGACCCGGACCTCCAAGCGGGTCGAACTGGTCGTGCAACTCGAGCGCTGGGAACCGGGCTGCGAGTACGAACGACTGGGGCTCGACGACCAGTTCTTCGAGGTGCTGGGGCTGCGCATCCCGCTCATCCGTATGCCGGTCGCACCCGGCCGCAGCCTGGCCAACCTGGTCGAAGTCGCCGCGCGCAACCAGTTATTGCGGTCCCGAGGTCACCACGCCGCACGCAAACTGGTGGCGCGCCTCGATCGTCAACTTCGGCGCGCCGACGGGGCCGCTCCGTGCCCAGACACCGCGGACGACGACGGCGAGCAGGAGGAGACCTGATGGCCACACGTCGGCGTTCGCAGCCCGAGACAGGCGGCGGACTGGCCCGTTTCGTCATCGTCACCGGACTGTCTGGCGCCGGGAAGTCGCAGGCCATCCGGGCCCTCGAGGATCTCGGCTACTTCTGCGTCGACAACCTCCCGACGATGCTCATCCCGACATTGGCAGCGCTCGCGTCCCGGGCCGGTGCCGATCTCGAGAAACTCGCCATCGTCGTCGATGTGCGAGAGGGCGCGTTTCTGGCGCAGTTCGTGAAGGTCT
>JAPKZP010000055.1 GCA_026393735.1 Acidobacteriota bacterium | reverse complement strand
GTTCCGACGGCTCGGCCATGCGGCCGAGGGGAATGCCCTGCACGGTGCGCTTCTCGACCGTCTCCGGCGCCACGCCCTCCCGCCGCGCCGTGGCTTCAGCCAGTTCGATCACGCGATCGGTCCGCGTGTAGCCCGGCGCCACGCAGTTGACGAGAATCCCGTCGCGGGCCAGTTCGCTCGCCAGCGTCTTCGAGAACCCGGTCACGGCCGGCCTGAGCGCATTCGACAGCATGAGGCCTGCAATCGGCTGCTTGGCGGAGATCGACGTGATGTTGACAATGCGCCCGCCGCCCCTGCGGCGCATGTGCGGAACGCTTTCCATGCACAGGAGCACGGTACTCATCAGCACGTCGTCGATGGCTTCCCGCCAGTCGGACTCCGTGGTGGCCCCGAACAGGCCAGGCTTGGGCCCGCCGGAATTCGTGACGAGGATGTCGAGCCCGCCGAAGTGCTGGACGGTCTGATCGACCAGACGGACGATGTCGGCGCGCCGACCGAGGTCGGCCGCAACGGCCAGCACCTCGGCACCCGTCTCCGCCTGGATTTCGGCCGCCGTCGCTTCCAGGGTCGGCATATGCCGCGCGCACATCGCGACGCGGGCGCCTTCTGCCGCGAGACCTCGTGCGACCGCCCTGCCGAGTCCGCGGCTGGCCGCGCACACCAGGGCGACTTTTCCCGTGAGACCGGTATCCATGGCTGTCCTACCGTCTGAAATAGTCGTCGGTCTTGTCGATCCAGTCCTGCCGGATCGGGCTGAACACATCGAGTTCGAACGTGTCGTCGAGCGCCTCGGCCTGGTGCGGGACGCGGGATGGAATGTGCAGCACCTCGCCCTCACGCAGGATGAACTCGCGGCCGTCGATGATGAACCTGAGTGCCCCCTGGAGCACGTACGACAGCTGCTCGCTCTCGTGGTCGTGGGTAGGAACGATGGCGCCTTTCTTCAGCCAGATCTGCGCCAGCATCTCGCGTTCGCCTGTCACGATCTTGCGCGAGATCATTTCCGTGACCTTTTCCAGGGCGATCTCGTCCCACCGAAACTGCTGAATGCGTGTTGTCGTCATGCCGGTCAACGCTCCTTGGGAGGCGCGATTATAGCACCCGGAACCCGATGATATAATTAGACTTTCACTCATTGACGCTGGACACTCGCGCGGGCCCGACCGGCGGCGAGCGCCGCCTCGACCCGCCAGGATATGCCATGCAGACGACGACTCCGGCCCAGGTTACACCAGAGCGTGCGCTCCCGGCTGACCTGACGCGCGACTACCTGCTCCGTGCCTTCCGCCTCATGTATCTGTCGCGGAAGATCGACGACAAGGAAATCCAGCTCAAGAACCAGAGCCAGATCTTCTTCCAGATCAGCGGTGCGGGACACGAAGCCATCCTCGCGGCGGCCGGACTCAGCCTGCGGCCCTCGTATGACTGGTTCTTTCCGTACTACCGCGACCGCGCCCTCTGCCTGGCCCTCGGCGTGACGCCGTACGAGATGTTCCTCCAGGCGGTCGGGTCTTCCGAAGACCCGGCATCGGGTGGCCGCCAGATGCCGTCGCACTGGGGGCACACGCGCTTCAACATCGTGTCTCAGGGCAGCGCGACCGGGTCGCAGTGCCTCCAGGCGGTCGGATGCGCAGAGGCGGCGCTGCTGTACGGGACCCTGCCCGGCATCGACAATCGCGAGGCGCTGCACCGGGCGGACGAGGTCGCGTACGTGTCGCTCGGCGACGGGACAACGAGCCAAGGCGAGTTCTGGGAATCGCTGAATACGGCGTGCACCCGACGGGTGCCAGTCGTGTTTCTGATCGAAGACAACGGATGGGCCATCTCGGTGCCTGTCGAAATCCAGACGCCAGGTGGCAGCATTTCCGCGCTCGTGCGTACGTTTCCACACCTGCTCGTCGTCACCGCGGACGGCACGGACTTCGTCGACAGTCACCGGGCGATGCAGGAGGCGGTGTCCTACGCCCGTGCCCGGCGCGGCCCCGCGCTCGTGCATGCCTCGGTCGTCCGGCCGTACTCGCACTCGCTGTCGGACGACGAGCGGCTGTACAAGACGCCGGAGGAGCGCGAGGCGGAATCCCGGCGCGACCCCGTGCGCCGGATGACGCGGTTCCTCCTGGCTCGCGGCCTCGCGAGCGAGAAGGAGATCGAGGCCATCCAGGCCGAGGTCGAGCGCGAGATCAACGACGCCGCGAAGCGCGCCATGGAGGCCCCCAAGCCGGCCCGCGACACCGCCGGGCTCTGGGTGTTCTCGCCGGACGTGGATCCGGCGTCGGCGTCGTTTGCGACCGAGGCGACGCCAGACGGCAAGCCCGACACGATGGTCGGGGCCATCAACCGGACACTGAAGGACGAGATGACGCGCAACCCGCGCATCGTCATCTTCGGCGAGGACGTTGCCGACTGCAGCCGTGAGGCCAGCCTCAACGAGGTGCAGGGCAAGGGCGGCGTGTTCAAGGTCACGCACGGCCTGCAGCGCCAGTTCGGCAGCGATCGCGTGTTCAACTCGCCGCTGGCCGAGGCGAACATCATCGGCCGCGCCGTCGGGATGGCGCTCCGCGGCCTGAAACCGGTCGTGGAGATTCAGTTCTTCGACTACATCTGGCCGGCGATGCAGCAGTTGCGCGACGAGATGTCCATGATGCGGTACCGCTCGGGCAACAACTGGACGTGTCCCATGGTCGTGCGGGTGCCCATCGGCGGCTATCTGCGCGGCGGCGCGCCGTACCACAGCCAGTCCGGCGTCAGCATCTTCGCGCATTCACCCGGCATCCGTCTGGTGTTCCCCTCGAACGCCCAGGACGCCGCCGGCCTCCTGCGGACCGCGATCCGGTGCGACGACCCGGTCATGTTCTTCGAACACAAGCATCTTTACCGCCAGACCTACAACAAGGGCGAATACCCGGGTGCCGACTACATGATTCCCTTCGGCCGGGCCGCCGTGCGCCGCGAGGGCACGGACGTGGTGGTGTTCACCTGGGGCGCGCTCGTGCAGCGTGCCTTGCTCGCGGCGCAGCAGGCGGAGAAGGACGCCATCAGCGTGGCCGTCGTGGATCTGCGGACACTCGTCCCGTGCGACTGGAGCACCATTCGCGAGTGGGTAGCGCGGACCAACCGGGCGGTTGTCGCCCACGAGGACCAGTTGACGTGCGGCTTCGGGGCCGAGGTCGCCGCGTACATCGCGCAGCACGAGTTCCATCATCTCGATGCGCCGGTGCGACGGGTGGCGTCGATGGACACACCGGTCGCGTACTGTCCGGACCTCGAGGAGGTCATTCTCCCGAACGCGTCGAACATCCTCGACGCGATCCGGGAAACGGCGCGCTACTGAGCCCCCCATGAGACGCCACGCCTTTGTGCTGCTCTCGGTGGTCATCTGGGGAACGCTCCAGCTCCCGGCCTCGATGCGCGTCGAGATCCTTCAGTCCGTGGGCGGACTTCCGCCTGAGATCGTGGGCTCCTACCGGGAACCTGCCGCGTTCCAGCAGGTGCGGTCCGGCCAGTACTTCGTCTTCGATCGGCGTGGGCATGCCGTCTTTGGCGTGGACGTCAACCAGACCACGACGTGGAAACTGGTCGAGATCGGCGAAGAAGCCGGACGCCTCCTCGACCCATCGGCCTTTGATGCCGAGCCCGGTGGGTCGTTCGTCGTAGCGGACGCCCCGGGCAATCGTGAGCGCATCCAGGTGTTCTCCGGCACGGGGCGCCGGCTGGGGGGATTCTCGCTGCCGGGGCGGGCCGTTGCGCGGGTCACGATGGGAAGCGTCGTGCTGAGCGGCATCGGGTCGCTGCAGTACACGGGTGCCGCGATCATCATGAGCCAGCCGGAGACAGGTTCGCTCATCACCGAGTACGGCCTGGCCGGCAGCGCCACGCGATCGATTGGCATCCTGCGTCCGACAGGTCACGAGCAGGACGCGGATCTCCACCTCGCCCTGAACTCCGGCCTGCCCCTGGTCAACCCCAAGGGAGGCTTCTACTTCGTCTTCCAGACGGGCGTGCCGGTGTTCCGGAAGTACGATCAGGCCGGGCGCCTGCTGTACGAGCGGCACATCGAGGGCGTGGAGTTGGACCCTGTCCTGGCGGCGCTGCCGACGGTCTGGCCGCGGAGAACGGGTCAAGCCGGCGAGCGGGAACTGCCGCTCGTCACGCCGGCCGTCCGCACGGCGGCGGTCGATGCCGGCGGCAACCTGTGGGTGGTGCTGACGCTGCCGTACACCTACGTCTATGACGGCGACGGCAACAAGGTCCGCGTGGTGCAGTTTCGCGGCGCCGGCATCATCTCGCCGTCGAGCCTGTTCTTTGCCGGCGCCGGCCGAGCGATCGTGACGCCCGGCTGCTTCGAATTCAAGCTGTAGGGCGGCACCTACTCCTCAGCCGGCGGGTCGGAGGCGGGCCGAGGGCCACTGCCGCGATGGTCATGGCCACCAGGGGAATGATGTTCGAGTATGCAGAGGTCCGGATGTTCCCGATGCGCTGGACCGACGTGTACCAAATCAAGTACGCGACGTTCAGCGCGAGGACGGCGGACAAGGCAAGGGATGCCCACGCCCAGAGAGGTACTCGGCCCCACACGATCTGCCTCAACTCGGGGATCGACGCCGCAATCAGGAACACGATCGAGGCGATCACCAACCGCAGGGCATTGAAGGCCTGCGGAGGGATCTCACGAAGCGTGGTCTTGACGACGGAGTAGTTGGCGCCCCAGATGAGGACCATCAGGAGCAGGAGCCCGTCGAACGGCGTCAGGGACAGCCAGCGACGCACACGCCTCCTCTGCGCCGGGCGGGATGCCGCGGCGGACCCCCGACGGGGCCCGCCACCGGTCTGATGCTGGAGCGTCCGGCTAGCCGCCGAACGGCTTGATGAAGAACAGGATCAGGGAGATCAGCAGCACGTAGATCACGAGCGACTCGATCAGGACGAGGCCCAGGATCAGGTTGCCGCGGATGTCGTTCGCCGCCGCGGGGTTGCGGGCGATGCCTTCAACGGCCGCACTCAGGCCCTTGGCCTGGGACAGGGCGCCGAACGCCGCCGCGATCGCCAGGGCGAATCCCGCGGTGATGATCGACCAGCGCACGACTTCCACGCCAGTGGACGCTGCGGCCGCAGCCGGCTCCTGCGCGTAGAGCGGGCTCGCGAGCCCGAGAGCCAGCACAACAAACGTGAACATCGGTGCATAACGCGTCTTCACGACCACAGCCTCCTCAGTAGGTTGTCAAACGTCCGCGTCAGGCCAACACGCCCTCGGCGTGGTGACCGGGTCCTTGCCCATGAGCTTCTTCGTGGCTGTGTTCCGAGGCCACCGCCCCACCCAGGTAGATCATCGTCAGCATGACGAAGATGAAGGCCTGAAGCGACGACGTGATGATGCCCAGGAACATCATGGGCAGCGGCACCAGGAACGGCACGATACTGAACAGAATCAGGATGACCAGTTCTTCACCGAAGATGTTGCCGAACAGCCGCAGCGAGAGCGACAACACGCGGGAGAAATGGCTGATGATTTCGATCGGCAGCATGATCGGCGCGATGAACAGCGGCGCGCCTGGCGGGGCGGCGAAGTGCTTCAGGTACGCGCCGAGGCCCTGCTCTTTCACGCCCTGGATGTGATAGTAGGTCCACACGGTCAGCGCGCAGCCCAGCGTCACGTTGATGCTGCTCGTCGGCGCCATCAACCCGGGGATGAGGCCCATCAGGTTGGCGAACAGGATGAAGATCCCGACTGTGCCGACCAGCGTCAGGTAGTTCCGTCCGTTCGGACCAACGATGTCCTCGAGCATGCCGCCGAGGGCGCCGACGACGTCCTCGAAGACGATCTGCAGCCTGCCGGGATTGTCCACGCTCAGCCGGGAGCGCACGAGGAACGCCAGCGCGATGAGCACCGCGACGACGAGGTAGACCATCACCAGGTAGTTCGGGATCGGCTTCGCCGGATCGGCGGCGTGCAACCCGAACAGCCCGAGCAGAGCGTTCACGGCGGAACCGAAGATGGCGTTGGCCGCCTGGACGATCCAGAGTTCGTGTTCGAGCTTTTCCATACGCGCGACAACCCGCCCTCGATGCGGCGTCGGACCGCCAGCGGACGCACCGGGAGGCCATGCAAAGGTACAAGGATAGCGTATGGCCTGCCCCGCAGTAAAGAACCACCGGATCGCACGTAGTGCCCTGCTTTCAGGGCACTTACCAGCTCCGCCGGGCCAGGTTCAGGGGCGCTTCCGCCGAGGCAGGAGCCGGACGGCCTCGATAGCGATCGCGACCACGGGAACGGTCACGCCTGCGAAGAGTCCGAGCGGGTCGGCGCGAAGCGGGACGAGCACCGCCCACGCCGCAACGGCGATGACGAGGTAGCGCGCGATGAACTTGAGGATCGGCCACGACACTGAGCGCGTGCTGACGGGCCGGGTCCCGTCCACGGGCGCGGCGGCGACCGTCTTCCGTACGATGGCATCGACGCCGCCCGTGATCGCCCGGTGGCTGTAGGCCATCAGGGCGCCGCCAGCGATCACGCCAAGTGCGCCTCCAGGGCGGCCGCGCTGGATCACCAGGGCCGCGAGGGCTGCGCAAGCGCAGACGATCGCCGAATCACGCTGGATGCGACGAAGCGACGGGTCGGGTTCGGCAGAGGGTGACATGGCGTCTTGGCGAGGCGCTGTCAGGCCTCTCCGTCGTACATGTCGCGGTCCGTCGGGCCGTCGGACTGATTGCCCGGCGGAGAAGCGTCCTCTTTCCTTGATGGACCAGCGGGATATGCCTGCGACACGATGCGGTAGACGTTGAGGATCCCGGCCGCGAGCCCAAGAAAGAAGAACACCATCGTGAAGAGCGGCCGCGTGCCCAGCCAGCGATCGAGGACCGTGCCGAACCAGAACCCGATGACCAGCGCCAGTACGAAGGCCAAGCCGACGGTGCTGAGCGCCCCGGCGGTACGCAAGGCTTCTCCGGCGGTCCTGGTCGGGCGGAACACCATAATCGATCTCGCGTCAGTATCGTCCAACCCACGAAGCGGGGCAAGGCAGCTGATAAGGCCGATCTGTTCTTGTCTGCTTGCGAGGTGGAGGTTACGATGGGCATCGCGACGATGAGTGAACGGCGGAGGACACGAGCACGATGACCGAGGGCATGCGGTTCGAGGAATGGCGGCCCGTCGTGTCGGTGTTCA
>JAPKZP010000272.1 GCA_026393735.1 Acidobacteriota bacterium | reverse complement strand
GTTGTCGACGACGAGGTAGATCCCCAGAACGAGCCGGGCGGGCACCGAGACAACGTTCATGAAGAACGGGAAGAGGAACACGAACATCCGGACCGTGTTTCGCGGGAACCACAGGAAGTAGAACCCGAGGACTCCGGAGATGGCGCCCGACGCGCCGACGAGCGGCACGGCCGAGCCCGGCGAAAACAGCGCGAAGAAGAGCGTGGCCGCCACGCCCGTCGCCAGGTACCAGAAGAGGAATCCCAGGCTCCCGAGCCGGTACTCCACGTTGTCGCCGTAGATCCACAGGAACAGCATGTTCCCGAACAAGTGGAGGAATCCGCCATGGAGGAAGAGCGAAAAGAACAGGTCCGTGACTTGCGGAGCGATCGGCTTGTAGCCGTGCGAGAAGACGAACAGGTCGTACGCCGACAGGCTGTTCAGGATGGCCCGCAGCGGCACGTCGGACGGGAGTTGATTGCGAACCACCTCGATGTAGGCGCCCAGCATCGGGTCGGCGGGGTCGGGCGGCTGCGAACTGAGCGGCAGTGACACCAGGAGATAGACGGCCACGTTGGCCGCGATGAGGAGGTAGGTGATGTACGGGCGCCCGCCCGGGTTTGGGGCGTCGCTGAGGGGCAGGATCATGGCGAGGCCAGCACCGGATGCGCCTTACACCATGTGCTTACGGATCTGGCGGTTCAGCCCGTGAATGTTCCGGCGCACGGCCTCGAGTTTCGCACGATCGCCGGCCTCGATGGCGGCGTCGCGTTCCTTCTTCAGGGCGCGGACCTTGGCCTTGAGCGCGGCCTTGTCGATGCCCACGACCTCGTGGTGCTCGTGGACCGGGATATTGAGGGCTTTGCAGATGGCCAGCAGCAGATGTTCCTTGTTGAGCTGCGTGTAGCCCTGGACGGCCTCGTGCGTGATCTCTTTCGCGATCTCACGCAGGTCGCCGATGTTCTTCCCCTTCAGCTCGTGGTAGGTGTGCGCCATGATCCAGACTCCTCGATTGGCTTCCAGCAGGCCGGCCGGACGGATGTACCCGCCGATTCTACCCGAAATGGCCCCCCTGTCTGGCGGTGATGCGGACGATCACGTATCCTGAGGTCAACGAGGAACACAACGATGAAGCGACTTCCCCTGCTGCTGACGCTCGTGCTTGGCATTCTCGTCGCGGGATACCTCCTGATCCGCCTCGTCATGCCGGCCGGATCGGCCGGCGTGCCAACGGTATCGTCCAGCGTGGACTTCATCCGGCAGATTGGCGAACTGCACGTGCTCCGGGCGTCGGTGAAGGAGATCGTGACGTCGAAGATCGGCGAGGCGACGTGGATCAAGACACCGGGCAAGCTCGCGGTCATCTGCCACTTCGACATCAAGTACAAGTACAACCTCCACAATGCGCGGATCGTGGCGGGCAGCCGCGAGGACGGCACGCGCTACTGCATGATCCACCTCCCGAAGCACGAGTTCGAGATATCGACCAAGGAAATCCGTTTCTACGACGAACAGGACGGCACGTGGCTGGGTTTCACGATGAAGACCCCGCCCGACGAAAAGACCCGGGCGCTCGAGGCGGCGCGGGTCCAGGCCGAAAGCCAGGCAAAGGCCTTCCTGGGCGACATGGAGGGGGAGATCCAGGCGTCCGCGAAGGCGACGCTGACCCAGATCGCGAAGGCCTTCGGGTACAGCGATATCAGCATCGAATTCGAGAAGTAGCCCGCCGCCGCGGCTGGGCCGTCAGATTCCCGACGAAACCCCCGCGCGATGGCTGGTTCGGCCCTTGACATACCCGTATGGAGGGCCGAGATTGATACAGGACCCTCTCGTCGTCGTCTTCCGTTGCCAGGGACTGCATGGAGGACGGTATGTCGCATCACCTTCCACACATCAATCTCCGCGTGTTCGTCGTCCTCGTATTCGTCAGCCTTCCGCTGTTTGCCCTTGCGGCGGTCGTGGTACTCGGGACCGGCCAGGCCGAGCTGCGTGACGCGTACGGCCTGCAGCTGATGCAGACGGCGCAGCAGACCGCTGCCACGGTCGATTCCTACGTCTTCCGGCGCATGATCGACGTGTCCATCCTTGCGCGGGTGCCCGACATCCGGTCGGTGGCCGTGGCCGGCAACCTCGTGAAGCCGGACCCGGCGAAGATCCTGGAATTCGAAAAAGCCTGGGCGTCCAATCCGTCGGCGGCCGCCGCCCGGCTCGGCGTGTTCGACAACGCCGCCTCCCGCTACCTGCGGGATATCGTCGAGAACGACCGGGTCTACCGGGAGATTTTCGTGACCGACCGGGAGGGACGGCTCGTGGCCGCCTCGAACCCGACCACGAACTACTACCAGGCCGACGAAGCCTGGTGGAAAGAGGCGTTCGACGACGGCGTGCGGGGGCGGGTGGCGGTCAGTGACGTGCAGTGGGACGCCAGCTCGAAGACGAATGCGCTCGAGTTCGCGGTGCCCATCGCCGAGCGGCCGGGCGAGCGGCTCGTCGGCATCCTGAAGGTCGTCGCCGACGCGCGCGAGTTGCTGGCGGTGGCCTCCGGCGTGAGGGCCGGCCCATCCGGCGAGGCGACACTGATCCGCGAGGACG
>JAPKZP010000809.1 GCA_026393735.1 Acidobacteriota bacterium | reverse complement strand
GTTCCCGGCCGCGTCGACCGCCGCGTCGGGGAAGTTCAGCGGTGAGCCGGCCGAGTCCGCGATCGTGAGCGTGGGGCTGCCGGTCGACGACAGGCGCAGGACCTTGCTCCCGCCCATGAACAGCGCCAGCGGCTGCACGGTGGAGGCGACCACGTCGCCGTTCGTGGCCACGGCCACGTCATACGGGGCGGTCTTGCCGCCGGGAGCAGCCCAGGCCGAGACGAACGTCCCGTCGGACGTGAACGTCTGGATGCGGTCGTTGCCCATGTCGGCGACGACGATGTCCCCGGCCGGGTCGACCGCGATCCCGCCCGGGCTGGAGAGCTGGCCCGTTGCCGGACCGGTCGCTCCCCACCTCCCCTTCTGGGTGAGGTCGGACCCCAGGTGCACGACCGCGTCGGCGGTGGTGTCGGTGGCCCAGACGTCGCCCGTCGTCGGATCGACCGCGATGCCCACGATCGTGTCGGGCTGGCCGGGTACGACGTAGAACCCGGCCCACCGGGCCAGCACCGTGCCATCAGGCGCCATCTTCACGAGCGCGGCGCCCTTAGTGCCGCCGGGCAGGTAGACGTCGCCGTCCGCATCGACGGCGAAGAAGGCGTTCGTCGCATACCCGACACCGAACGGACGCACGCTGAAGCCCGTCAGCTCCACCGTGGGTGCGGCGGTACGGGCGACGGCCGCGGGCGATGCGCTCGGCACGGCGGTCGCGGTCGGGGGCGGCGGCGACGCTGGTGGGGGTCCGCTCGTCGAGGCTGGCGACGGTGTGGAGCTGCCGGCACACCCGGCCACCAGGCCGGCGATGGCGACGCACGCGACGAAGCCGGCGACCCGGCCGTGTCCAGCCACGGGACCTCCCTTGGACGCCCCCCACCGGAGGGCGGACCGGGAGCCGTCCAAGCCCTCGCGGGCGGCGGCATCCGCGCACGCCTCACCGCCAGCCACGACGACGAAGATCCCTCTTCCGACGCGTCGCAGCAGCGACAGCGTGCGGCCTTGCCGCCCCTGGGATCCAGGGCGACGGCCCGGTCCGGTCATGATCCGCTCCTCTCGGGACGCAGTCTCCTGCGGGTCGGTGGAGCCGGCAGGCGCAGCACGTCCGCCCTGTCGGCCCTCATGGCGTAGAGATGCACGCACGCCCGGCTTCTGTCCCGCACCATCGCGGCGGCGCGCAAAGGGGCAGAGGGATGGTGATGCCTGGGCGTGATGGCTCTTGCGGCGCAGGATCTTCGACCGCAGCGTGGGACAGCAAGCCGTCCCGCACGTATCTCTATGGCATGACGGGGCTCGCTGTGGATCAGACCAGGACCTTGGGCGCCATCGTCGAGCGTGCGGCGGCCGGGGACGAGGAGGCGTTCGCCGCCATCGTCGGCGCGTACCAGCAGGACATGGTGCGGGTCGCGTTCGGCATCTGTGGTGAAGCGGACCTCGCGCGTGACGCGGTCCAGGCCGCGCTCATCGTCGCCTGGCGCAAGCTCGCCACGGTCCGCGAGCCCGAGCACGTGCGCTCCTGGCTCGTCGCGGTGGCGGCGAACGAGGCTCGCCGGCTGGTCCGGCGGCGTCACCCACTTCGGCTCGACGAGCTGGCCATCGAGCCATCCGCGGACGGCGGGGCCGAACCGGCGGGGGCGATCTCTCGCGTGGACCTCGCGAACGCGCTCCGGCGGCTCTCGGCGGACGAGCGCGCGGTGATCGCCCTCCGCTACGGCGCCGGGTTCGACTCCGTGGAGATCGGACGCATCCTTGGGGTGTCTGCCTCCGGCGTCCGTTCGCGGCTGGCGCGCCTCATGGATCGGTTGCGCAAGGACCTCGGCGATGCCTGACGACCCCGGGTTCGAGCTCCGCCTCACCGCCGCCTATCGGCGGTACCTCGACGACGCGCCCGAGGTCGACGCCATCGATCTCGCGCGATCGATCGCACGTGCGCATCCACAGCGCCGTCGCGGCTGGCTGATCTGGCCGGCCATCGTCCAGCTCGGGCGAGTCGGATGGCTGGTGATCCTCGTCGCCCTCCTCCTCGCCGTCCTGGCCGCGATCCTCAGCGTCGGCGCCTTCCGTCGTCTCCCTGCACCCGACGGGCTCGCGCGC
>JAPKZP010000346.1 GCA_026393735.1 Acidobacteriota bacterium | reverse complement strand
GCCTGGCGCCAGGCGCCACGCCACCATGCCGATGCACGCGAGGATGCCGATGCTCGCGAGAACCGGGAACGCCCGCGCCATCGCTTTCTGATGCTGGGCGGTGCGGTCGCGCCCATCGCGGGCGCGGGCCTCGAGTTGCTCGCGCGTGATGGGCTTGCCGCACCAGAGGCACATCGGCCGGATGACCGCCATCCGCGCCTTGCAGTGCGGACACTCCAGCAGGCTCGGCATCAGCGACGCTCCCGCCAGGCCAGCGTGCGGCACGTCGAGTGGACGATGCTGTTGTTGAACCCGTCCGGTTCGCCGAACACGTGGAGCCCCTGATCGGTGCCGAAGTACAGGTGGTTGTCGGCCACGTAGACGCCGGTCGCACGCCCGGTGGCCCGCTGAAGCTGAGTGTCGGCGGTCGTCGTGTGTCCGTCGCGGTTCAGGTCGTACGCAACCCCACCGGCCGGCGTCATGGCCCACAGGGAAGACTCGACGGTCCGGCACGGCGTGTCCGGATACTCCGTGGTGGTGGTGAAGAACACCACGCCTCCCGCCACCGTCGGGTTTGAGGTGGGCCGTTCGTCCCCGCCACTGCTGTCTGATTTGTCGAGCTTCTGCTCGAAGAGCTTCTGCGCGGTTCCGGTACCGCCCGAGTCGAGGAGCCCGATAATCGCGAACTGCTGGACCTTCTTCATCCGTGTCCACGGCAGGATGTCGATGCCCGTCGAGAGGAAGATGTAGTTCTGCTCGGGACCGTTGTTGAGCAGTGCGACCGACGTGTAGATCGGGTTCCACTCGGCGGCGTCGTACATCTTGACGGGCGTCGACAGGGAGATCGCACTCCCGGACTTCGTGATCCTGAACCGCCAGAGCGTACCTTCGGTGTCACCGATATAGACGCGGTCGATGAACCACGAGTTGTTGGTCCCCATGGACGAGGGGTCGGCTTCGAGCGCGGCCTTCAGACTTTCCTTGTTCGCGTCATCGCCCACGTTGTACGAACTGAGCACCGACCCGGTCGCCATGTCTAGCACGTAGAACGTCGTCCCTCCGTTGACCTTGTTCCTGTTGGCCTGCGCCTGGACCAGCGGAGACAAGTACCCCGAGCCGACCAGCGCCACCCAGGGGCTGGTGGCATCGCCGACCTGAGCGATGGCGGGCGTCGAGGTGGCCTGCCCCACAGTCTTTTCGATGGCCGACGCGCTGGCCTTGAGATCCCCGTACGGCATGTAGGTCGCGACCATCGTGGGGTCGAAGGACAGCATCGACGGGAACGACCACTTGAACGGAATCACGTCGGGACTCGAGAACGACGCCAGCACGGCCGATTCCGAGTCGGACGACGTCGCCACGCCGAGATTCGCATTGCTGATGTCGAAGGTCTGGTAGAACGTCCCGCCGAGGGCCTCGCCGATCATCATGTACGTGCGCCAGGCCCCGTTCACCTTGACGTCCGCCACCTTCGGCGCCCCGCTGACGAAGTACTCGAAGCTATCGATCGGCTGGCCGTCGATGAGTGTCTGCAGCTGGGGCAGCAGGTTGAAGGGGATGAACGCCCAGGTCTCGACGCCGAGCCGGCCATCGATGGCGTGGATCATGCCGTCATCGCCGCCGTAGTAGACCGTGGCACGCCGCTGCTTGCGCGCGCTGGCGAACGCGGGATAGTCGGCGTCAGGCACGGGGCTCATGGACGGCGGCCCGACGAGCGCAGGCGTGGACAGGACGATCGGGCCCAAGGGTTGCTGCCTCACGTAGTCGATGATGTCGGCCGCCCAGGCGGTCGCCTCCGCGTCGGTCAATCCCGACAGACCGAGGTACGGCTTGAGCGTCGCGATGTTCGCCTGCGTAAATGCGATCTGCTGTCCGGTCGAGGGCAGGTACGTATAGATGTTGCGCTGGTCTGCCGCCGGCGCGTGAGCCAGCCAGAGAGGCGTGCCGTCTCCCGAGAACTTGTAGCCGTAGGGTTGCGTCGCATCTGCGACCGGTTTGTAGGTCCGGAACGCCCTGAGCCTGGCGTTGAACCCAGGCAGAGAGAATCCCGAGGTCAAGACCACGTTCGATGCCTGCGAGAAGGACCCGCTCGAGGTGTTGGGCAGCGCGGTACCGTGGATGTCTGTGGCGTTGGTCAAGTCGACGGACCCGACGATCGGGGTCGCCGTCTGGAACTCGCTCTCGAGATCCGCGTCGAACTCGTAGCCCCGGCGGAAGACCGACTGCGCGACGTGGCCACCGGGTCCGCGCTGCCGCCTTCCTTGCCGCCGACGACCAGGATCACGGCGGTATTCCTGCACGGCCGCAGCTGGTCCTTGTCCTTCTCCATCCCCTTCTTCACGGCGGTCAGCGCGTCGTCGATCAGGGTCTTGACCGGAGAATCATGGAACGTCGCGGTGTCGCGGCCCGCCGGCACAAGTGTCTGGTCCTGCTGGTCGTCATCGACCGGGTGCATCATCCAGTAGGCCGTCTTCGACGAAGCGTCGGACTGTTCGATGACCTTTACGTGCAGGACGTTGGCCTCGCTGTAGGCCTGGTCGACGTTTCTCGCCGTCGGCACCATGTAGGTCGTCTTCCACTGCTTCTGGTCCTTGATGTCGCCGATCAGGTTCGCCTGACTCGGATCCGACAGCACCACGGGATACTGATTGCCAGGGTCCTCGGGGATCTGCACGTTGTCCTTGTGCCGCGTCTCGAGCAGGCCGAAGTTGACGACGTACATGTTCTCGTCGATGGCCTGGTACAGGCCGTCGCGCGCCATCCCGAGCCGGCTGGTGTCGTAGAACGTCAGGTAGTCAGCGCTCGAGTCGGGTGTCGCGGTGATCAACTCGGCGGCAAACGTGTCGGTCGTCGCGTTGACCTCCGTGCGCACGAGGTTCTTGAGCTTCCGCCGGTAGTAGCGGGACGCGGCCGGCACGCCCAGGGTGGTGGCGACGGTTCGCGGAGGCGTTTCGGTCTTGTTGTCGTACTTGGCAGTGGCGTCCCAGTACCGCTCGTCGTAGAAGTGCCCGTCGGAGTCGTACTGCATGCGCATGGACGTGTCCATGGCAATGATGATGTTCGGACCGACCTTGATGCTGTCGTCGTTGAAGTTCTTCAGAATCCTCAGCGGATCGGTCTGCACGTAGAGTCCGCGCTTCTTCTTCGGGCGCGGGCGCTTGCCCGGTGGCTTCTTGTGCTTGTAGTGCCAGCCTCGCACGGCGCTCACCGGGGGAGGCTCGAGCATGTCCACGCCCACGAACGCGGCCACCGCCAGCAGAAAGATGACCCGGAAGCGTTTGGCCATGGCTTATTGCACCACCATCCCGCCGGTCGACAGGTTCATCTTCATCTCGGCCAGGGTGTGGCCCACCTGCCCGATCACGGCGCTGCGATTGCGGCGGTTCTGTTCGTCCTGGCCGCGCTGGCCCGTGTATCCGTCCTCCAATGACCCCGACACCGGGCGCTGCACGGCGGCCTCGATGGTCTTGTGCGAGCCGAAGGGCCCGAACGACTCGGCGCGCAGCAGGACGATCCCCCGGCCGGGCCCGTTGCTGGCGTTCGCATCATCGCGCGTGGGATCGCCGTCGGTTTCGGCCTGGTCGTCGCCCACCCAGACCACGACGTAGAACGGCGACGCCATGTCTCCGCCAGGCAGCAGGTTGTTGATCGGCCCGTACGCGTACAACTGCCACCGGGGATTGTTGGGCCCCCAGGGGCGATCGGCGGTCACCGCGTTCATCTCTGCGGTGGAGCAGCTTGTCAGCTTGCCGCAGTTGTTCCGGTTGGTGAGCGCGAGGAGGTCGAGCGTCGTACCATTGGGCAGCGTGCGCACGCCCGGCGACCCATCGGTGAACGTGGACCGCTGGGCGCCGCTCAGGAGCGAGTCGAGATCGGTGACGTCGGGAAATTCCAGTGTCGCGCGCTCGAGCGCGGCGTCCGCGGCGTACATGGCTTCCTGGCTGGTCCGGTAGTTGCTGCTGAGAATGGTCTCCGACGAGGTGGTCAGGACGAGCGAGAGCCCCAGCGCGGTCATGAGCATCATCGCCATGAGGGCGACCACGAGGGCGCTCCCGGATTCGCTTCGGAGGCGGCGGCCGCGCGGGTGCTCGGTCGGGTTGATCATTGCGTCACCTGGCCAGGTTGAGATTGCGCGGCGCCACGTCGAAGACGACTTCCTGGTCCGGGACGAGCCGGCTCCCCTCTTTGGCGAGGCCGGCCCTCGTGAACAGAGTACCTGCGGCACCGCGCAGCGCCGACTGTCCGGTCTGCACACGGAGCGTCACACGCACTTTTCTGACACGCAGCAGGTCGGCGTCGTAGCGGTTCGGCGACGTCTGGTCCGGGCACCAGGGCCCATCGGTCAGCATGGCCTGCGACAACGGCACCAGGGTCATCGTGCCCAGCGAGGAGAGCCGTGAGACCTGGCTGCCCGACAGGACCTTGAAGGTGCAGTTCTCGCCGGCCGGCCAGGAATCCGCCGTGTTGTCGGTGCCGATGACCGGCGGCTTCGGGCCGTAGGTGGTCCAGGGACCGTCCAGCGCCGACGGGTCAGCGGTGAGTTCCGGGACCGCAGGCTCTCCGAAGTAGTCGAACCGCAGGGCGACCACGTTGTCGACCAGCGGCAGTTCGTTCTGGTAGCCGTCGAACTGCACGAGCTGATACGTGCTGGTGCTCGTGTTGGTCAGCAGGGAGAACGTGCGCATGGTGATGCGCGCGACGCGGGACCCGGCCCCGTAGGCCCTGGACAGCGTGTCGGACGCATGCTGGATGATGTTCGATGCCGGAGTCGTGCCGGTGATCGTGAAGGTGTCGAATCCGCCCGAATCGTTGTAGATCAACACCCGGTCGCCGGTCGCGAACCCGCACACCGCCGCCCCGGGCGAGCAACTGGAGTCGGCCGCGAGGGTGATGGCGCTCGTTGGCGAGCTCATCGCCACGGCCAGGCTGGTGTCCGGGGCGTCGCTGGTGATGTACATCACCGTCATCGCGTCGCTCCGGAAGAAGGTGCCCGCTTGCGGGTCCGGCGTCGTCGTGCCGAGGCGGTACGGCACGATAGGCGCGAGAACGGTGTTGAGGGACCCCTTCATCGCGCTCCGGTACGAGCCCGCGCCGGCCATGACGACGCTGAGGATCATCACGATGGCGATGGCGGCCAAAAGCTCAACAAGCGTAAAGGCGTTTTCGCGCATAGAGCAGAATAATGCCGGCGGCCAGAAGCATCAGAGGCAGAGTGACGGGCT
>JAPKZP010000452.1 GCA_026393735.1 Acidobacteriota bacterium | reverse complement strand
TGCAGATGTTCTTCCTCTTCATGATGGTGGTGCACAAGAACCCCTTCGAGACGTTCCTCGTCCAGGCGCCGGCCGACGGACAGGGGCTGAACCCGCTGCTGCAGAACATCTACATGGTGGTCCACCCGCCGAGCCTCTATATCGGCTTCGTCGGCATGACGATTCCGTACGTACGAGGAACTCGGCTGGGGCGGGTATTGGGGCTGGGACCCGGTCGAGAACGCAGGCCTGCTGCCGTGGTTCACGGCCTCGGCCTTCCTGCACTCGGTGATCGTGCAGGAGCGCCGGGGCATGCTGAAGGTCTGGAACGTGTCGCTCGTCATCATCACGTTCTTCCTGACGATTTTCGGCACGTTCATGACGCGTTCCGGCGTCGTGCAGTCCGTCCACGCGTTCGGCGAAGACCGCGCCCTGATGTGGATGTTCACCGCCTTCATGGTCGCGGTGCTCATCTTCAGCTTCAGCTGGGTGATCAAGCGTCTGCCGCTGCTCAGGCCTCGCTACGATCTCGACTCGTGGGTCTCGCGTGAAGCGGCCTTCGTGGCCAACAACTGGATCCTGCTGATCGCCGCGATGCTCGTCCTGTTCGGGACGATGTTCCCGACGCTCAGCGAGGCGCTGACGGGAAACCGTCTCACGGTGGGGCCGCCGTTCTTCAACCGGTGGATGGCGCCCATCGGCCTCATCGTGCTCGCCCTGACGGGCATCGCGCCGCTGCTGGCGTGGAGGCGCTCCACGGTGGGCAACCTGCGCGAGCAGTTCCTCTGGCCGCTGGTGACGGCCGTCGTCGTGTCGGCCATCGTGCTGGCGCTGGGCGTGCGGGTGTGGTCGTCGGGCGTGTGCTTTGCCCTCTGCGCGTTCGTCACCGGGAGCATTGTGCAGGAGTTCGTGCGCGGCGCGCTCGTGCGCAAGGAGGCGACGGGCACCGACACGCTGACCGCGGGAATCGGACTCGTCATGCGAGAACGTCGCCGGTACGGCGGCTACATCGTGCACCTCGGCATCGTCCTGATGTTCTTCGGCTTCGCGGGAGAGGGCTTCAAGGCCGATGAACAGTTCCTGCTGAAGCCCGGGCAGCAGGCCACGGTCCGTCACTACACGGTGCGCAACGACGGCGTGAAGGTGACTGACGACGGGCAGAAGCAGATGGTGACGGGCCACATCGCCGTCTTCGAGGATGGCAAGGCCCTGGGTACGATGTACCCGGCGAGGTGGTTCTTTCGCAAGCACGAGCAGCAGCCGACCACGGAGGTGGCGATTCGCCGCACGGTGGCCGAGGACCTGTACCTGATCATGCCGGCGTACGAGTTGAAGGACGAGTCGATGAGTCTGCAGGTGGTGATCAACCCGCTCATCAACTGGATCTGGGCGGGGTTTGGCATCCTGGTGCTGGGCACGGGGATCGCGTTGCTGCCGGAGCGCGCGTTCGCCTTTGCGCTGGGCCGGGTGCCGGCGGAGGTCGCGTAGGTGTTGACCGGAGTTCGCTCGCGTCGATCACCGTCGCAATGTGTGGCGCAGGGCTTCAGCCCTGCGTGAGGCGGTGGAGCCAAGCAGGCCTGAAGGCCTGCTCCACAATCAACATGAGTGAGCGCTGGGGCCAGGTAGCGTAAGTCAGGAGTTCGAGCATGGCGCGCAAGTCGGGCGACAAGCCCAGGAGTGCGGGACGGCCCGCGGTGGCGAATCAGCCCGCCGTCCCGGCAATTCAGGCGGCTGACGATGCGGGCGGCATCAGGGCGTGGCATCTGGTGATGCTCGCGACGGTGATCGCGGTCGCCGCCAGCGTGTTCGTCACGAGAGGGTCGTCGACGACCAACATGGTGTCCGTGGCCGCCGCCGTCGCCACGGTGGCCCTCGCGGCCGCCGGGATCTACCGCACGCTGGCGCCGCTCGGGGCGCCGGATCTCGGCGAGCAGACCGAGATGGTCGGCGGGCGGACGCGAGCGGCTCTGGAGCGCGAGAAGATGCTGGTGCTGCGGTCGATCAAGGAAGTCGAGTTCGATCGCGCGATGCGGAAGATCTCCGAGGCGGATTACCAGGAGATGGTCGGACGTCTGCGCAGCCGGGCTGCAGGATTGCTGCGGCAGTTGGACGGCGGCGGGATGGGCTATCGGGAATTGATCGAGCGCGACCTGGCCACGCGCGTCGGCGCCTCGCCCGCGAAGGCGGCCGCGAGCCCGGCGCCTCCCAAGCCGCGACCCGGCTGCTGCCCCGCGTGCCGGACCGAGAACGACGCGGACGCCCGTTTCTGCAAGTCCTGCGGCGCGCAGATCGGGGGAGCGGCATGAAGGCGCGGGCATTCCGAATCATGGCAATAGTGGCGCTTGTGGCGCCGGTCGTCCTGACGGCGCAAATGCCCGACGCGCGCCAGATGTCCGGCATCCCGATGCCGAGCAACGACGTGCCTCCGGGATCGGTGTCGGTGCGCCTCGTGCGCGGCGATCTCTCGAACAACATCGTCGGCCACCCGGTCGAACTGCATGGGGGCGCGAAGGTCGAGACCATCAAGACCGATCGCGAAGGCCGCGCGTCGTTCAAGGGCATCGCGCCAGGCCTGCCGGTACAAGCAGTGGCCCTGGTGGATGGCGAGCGCGTCGAGTCGCAGACCTTCGCGTTGCCGGCCGAGGCGGGCGTTCGCCTGGTGCTCGTGGCGGGGGCAGGCATCAGCGCGCCGTCGGGCGCGCGGGCGAATCCGCCGGCCTCGGCAGCCGTCCCCGGGGAGGTCGTGTTCGGGGGTGACAGCCGAATCCAGATCGAGTTCGACGACGACACGATCGAAGTGTTCTACCTGCTCGATCTTGTCAACGCGGCGTCCGCCCCGGTGAACCCGAAGTCGGATCTCGTGATCCAGTTGCCCGAGGGCGCGCAGCAACCGTCCCTGCTCGAAGGCTCGTCCACCCAGGCAACGCTGCGCGGGACGACCGTCCTGATATCCGGTCCGTTTTCCCCGGGCACGACGCCGATTCAGTTCGCCTACTCACTGGCTCCGGCGGGCGCCTCGCGCACACTCGTGCAGACGTTCCCGATCGGCTGGCCGCGCGTGCAGGTCATCATGACCCGCGCTGGCACCGCCTCCATGGCGTCGCCGCAGTTCGCTTCGTCGAACGAGATGCCCGGGCAGGGGCCGGGGTTCATCCTCGGCATCGGTGGCGCGCTCGCCCCGGGCAGGCCGTTGTCCGTTGACTTGCGCGGGTTGCCGAGCCGGAGCCACCTGGGCCGCTATCTCACGATCGGCATTGCGTTCGTCGTGCTGCTGGCGGGATTCTACGCCGCGTCGACGGCCCGCGCGGGCTCTGGCGGCGCGGGGCGGCAGGCGCACTTGGAGGATCGACGCGACAAGCTGATGGCGGACCTCGTCCGCATCGAGCATCAATTCCGGTCGGGCACGATGGAGGAGAGCCGGTACGTCTCGCGGCACGGCGACCTCGTGTCGCAGCTCGAGCGTGTCTACGGCGAGCTTGACCAGCAAAGCGGAACCGGTGGCCCGTCACAGGGAACGGTGGCGTGAGTTTCGACTTCGATCGACTGGCCGTTGATGACGTGTCGCGTCACTTCGGCCGCCGGCGCGCCCTGCATCGCGTCAACCTGACCTGCACGGCCGGGGAAATCGTCGGTCTGCTCGGGCCGAACGGGGCAGGGAAGTCGACGCTGCTCGCGATCCTGTCCACGCTGCTGGCTCCCTCGTCGGGCGCCGTGCGGTATGGTGAGGCGACTGCGCACGGCGCAGGGCCAGCCCTGCGGGCCCGCCTGGGACTCCTGGGGCACGACCTCTACCTCTATCCGGAACTGACGGCCGCGGAGAACCTCACGTTCTTTGCCAGGCTGTACGGCCTGCCTCGTCCGGAGGATGCTGTTCGCGAGGCGCTCGTGCGCGCGAACCTCGCGGATCGCGCCGACGACTTCGTCTCAGGATTCTCGCGCGGCATGCGTCAGCGACTCGCACTCGAGCGCGCGCTCCTGCACCGTCCGCGCCTGCTGCTGCTCGATGAGCCGTTCACCGGGCTCGACGATTCGTCCGGCCAGGCCCTTGTGGCGCGGTTGAAGAGCCTCCGGGACGAGGGCGCCATTGTCGTGGTCGCGACGCACGATCTGGATCTCGCAGACGGCTTGCTCGACCGCGTGGCCGTCCTGCGCGACGGGCGGCTGTTGACCGTGGGGGATTCGCCGGCGAGCCTGCGCGATCGCTATCGCGACACGCTGCTCGCGGCTCGTGAGGCGGACGCGGTGCGATTCGCCGCCGGGAAGGGGAAGCCATCGTGAACGACTTCCTCCGGGTCGCGTGGATCGTGAT
>JAPKZP010000509.1 GCA_026393735.1 Acidobacteriota bacterium | reverse complement strand
GTAGAACTCCCCGGTGACCGCGGCGCCGCCAGCCATGACGAACATCCACAGGGGATTCGTATAGGCCTGGACACGTTCCGCGACGTTCCAGCGCAGGCCGTAACCGTGGATCAGGTTGTCACTGACGCGGAACGTGATGTAGGCGTCGTCTCCAACCCAGCTGTTGGCCAGAAATATCCAGGCGAAGACGACCAGGACGACCGCGAACAACGGCCCCTGAAGCCGGCGTCGCGGAGTCCCGGTCGTGTCGGCCGTGCCTGACAGCTGTCCCATCGCCACGTCTGCATTCGTGCTGAGCATGATTGCGGTGAGATTCTAGCGTAGTTGCCGCGGGCAAGGACAGGGCCTTGCCCCTACAGCGACCTTGCGCCACCGCACCGCAGGGGCCGGCCCCTGTGTCGGCCCGGGCACGGACAGGGCCCTGCCGGGCAGGGACGGGGCCCTGCCCCTGATATGGAACGACCAGTCAAGTCCCTATAATTGCCTTCTTCGTTTCGTCCGTTCGTCCATCCCTTGTCTAGACCGGCGTCGTGGCGGCCGTCGAGGACACGTGCGCGACGGTTGATCACCCTGATATGCGCGGGTTGGGTACCGCATAATCGTGATCCGTCGGGAGCTGCCTCGGACTACGTGCGCGTATTCAGCCTTGCGGCCTGACCGCATAGGGGCGTCGAGGATTCTCCGTGCCGTGTGTGCCTCGACGGCCGCCACCACGCCGGACGGTCCGACCTTACGCCGTGCGCTGCAGCGCGGCGGCCTCCCGCTGCGCGCGTTCGACGTGCGTCCCAATCGCCCAGATGAAGCCGATCAGTTCGCGGGCGACGGCCGTGATCACCTGCGGCTTGGGTTTGCCCCGCCCGAGCAGCTTCTTGTACCGCCCGTGCAGCCGGTGCTGCGCCCTCCCCGCGATCGCAATCACCGCCGGGTCCAGCGTGGCCTGGCGACGCCGCAGGGCGGGACCCACCGCCGGGGGGTACCGCGCATGCCACGCCCCTTCGACCACGACCCGTCGCAGATGCGCATTGCCCGTTTTCGTGATCCCGCCGCGCTGCTGCCGCGCGCCGCTGGAGTGCTCGCGCGGGCAGAGCCCGCTGTAGCCCATCAGCTGCCGGGGGTGATCAAACCGCGACAGCTCGCCGACCTCCGCCACGATCGTCACCGCCGACAGCCGCGCCACGCCCCGCAGCGCCTGAAGCCCATCGATCACCGCGCGCAGCGCCGGCGGCGGCGCCTCCACCGCGGTATCCAGGGCCCGCTCGAGCCGCGCCACCCGCTCGGCCATGTGCTCGACTTCGTGCACATAATCACGCCAGGCCGCATCCTGGGCGGGCACCTCGAAATGGACGCCCTGCAACCACTCGCGATACCGCAGCGTCCACGGCTTGGTGTCCGCGGGGGGCCGCCGCCCCTGACGCAGGAGCATTTTGCTCGCCCGATGCCGCGCGCGCAATTGATCCTGTTTCGCCGCTTCGCGCGCCCGCACCAGGTCGCGCAGGGCTTCATGCGCCGCGTCCGGCACCCAGACCGGCGTCAAGTCGCCCGCGCGATAACACCGGACCAGCTTCAGCGCGTCCCGCCGATCCGTCTTCACCCGATCCCCGGGCTTGGTCGGCACCAGCGAGGGCGCGATCACCTCGCACGTCACGCCCAGCCCGACCAACTGCCAGTAGATCACATACCCCGTCGGCCCGGCTTCGTAGCACACCTTCAGCCGATCCACCGGCCCGTGCGTCAGGATCAGCTTTCGGATCGACTCGGGCCGATTCGGGATGACCCCCAGCGACCGGGGCTCGCCGTCCCGCTCCGCGATCGCGACCGCCACCGTCTCGGCGTGGACATCCAATCCCATCCAGCGTACTGTCTGCATGACCGGCTCCTTTCGCAGGTGGCTCTGCGTTGTGCGTGTCTAACACCACCGCAGCGTAACCCACGTTGTGCGAACTCGAGCCGGTCGTTCCATAGTGACTACGGAGACCGGTGCAATCGCATCGTAGGGGCGGACCCCTGTGTCCGCCCGGAACGGTTGTCTATGGCT
>JAPKZP010000458.1 GCA_026393735.1 Acidobacteriota bacterium | reverse complement strand
CGCTCTTCCACGCCCTCGCGCAGGTGGCGAATCTGCTCCTGCCGTTCACCGTTGGCGCCCGGGTCGTGTTTCTCGAAACCGTGAACAGTACCGAAATGATGCGGGCGTTCGCCGAACGGCAGATCACGGCGTTCTGCGTCGTGCCGCAGTTCTACTACCTGCTCCATCAGCGCATCATCGAGCGCGTGGAGGCATCCCCGCTGCCGGTGCGCATGGCGTTCCGGACCTCTCTCGCTGTCAACGCCTGGCTGCGCAGGCGCGTGGGCGTCAACCTCGGGCGGCGGCTCTTCGCGCAGGCGCACGCCGCCGTGGGCGGCCGGATGCGCGTGATGGTGACGGGGGGATCGCGCTTCGATCCACGCGTCGGCGCCGACCTCTACGGGATGGGCTTCAACATCCTGCAGGCGTATGGGCTGACCGAGTGCTCCGGCGCGGCGACGGTGATGCGGCCTGGCGACCCGGTCGTGGCCGCCGCTGGCCACCCGCTCGATGGCGTCGAGATCCGCATCGCGCGGGATCCGGCGGACGCCAGGGACCGCGAGCATCCGGACGGCGAGGTCCTGATTCGGGGCCCGATCGTCATGGCGGGCTATCACAACCGGCCGGATGCCAACGCCGTGACCCTTGCCGACGGCTGGCTCCACAGCGGCGATCTGGGCTACCTCGACGGCGATGGGCGGCTGTACATCACGGGCCGGAAAAAGGAGGTCATCGTCCTCGCGTCCGGCAAGAACATCTACCCCGAGGAGATCGAGGCGCACTACGCAGTGTCCCCGTTCGTCAAGGAACTGTGCGTGATGGGCGTTGCGCTGCCGGACGAACCCTCGGCCGAGCGCCTGCATGCAGTGGTCGTCCCCAACCTCGACACCATGCGGGAGCGCCGCGTCGTGAACTTCCGCGAAGTCATCCGCTTCGACATCGAGGGCCTGTCCCTCGACCTTCCGCACCACAAGCGCGTGTTGAGTTTCGACGTGTGGATGGAGGATCTGCCGCGCACCACGACTCGGAAACTCAAGCGCCACGAGATCGAGCGGCTGTACCGAGAGCGGCACGCGGAGACGGTACAGCCGGCCACGCAGGTCACCTGGAGTGACGCCGACGAGGTGTGGGCGGCAGATCCCCACGTGTCGCGGGCGCTGGCCGCCGTGCGAGCTGTGTCCAGGCAGGGGTCGGTGGTCGGGCCAGACGCCAGCCTCGAACTGGATCTCGGCCTCGATTCGATGGAGCGGGTGGAACTGCTCGCCAGCCTCGAACACGCCACGGGCATCGACGTGCCGGACGACGCGGCCCAGCGGATCCTGACGGTCCGCGATCTGGTCGAGGCCGTGCGGCCGGCCGCGGCGGGCCCCGCCGTGGCGAACGCCGGAGACGTCGACCCATGGCGAAAGGTCCTGGCCGACAACACCGGGGACCCGGTCGTTCGCGGAATCCTCAAGCCCAAGCCGGTCTTCGGCCTGTTCGCGTTCCTCGTAGTGAGAAGCGTGCGGGCCTACGCCCGCCTCTTTCTGGGACTGAAGGTCTCAGGTCTCGAGCACGTGCCGCCGGACGGGCCGTTCCTGCTCAGCCCGAACCACCAGAGCTACCTGGATGGGCTCTTCCTCGTCGGCGCTCTCCCCTACCGCACGTTCCGGCGGCTGTTCTTCGTCGGCGCCAGCGAGTATTTCGAGACGGCCTTCACACGCAAGCTGGCCGAGTTGATGAACATCGTCCCGGTGGATCCCGATGCCAACCTGGTCCGCGCGATGCAGGCGGGCGCGTTCGGGTTGCGTCACAACCGGGTGCTCGTGCTGTTTCCCGAAGGCGAACGGTCGCCCGACGGAACGCCCCGCAGATTCAAGAAGGGGGCCGCCATCACGGCGCTGCAGATGGGCGTCCCGATCGTGCCCGTCGCCATCCACGGTGTCTTCGAAATCTGGCCGCGCGGCAAAGACCTGCAGTGGAAGGCGCTGCTGCCGTGGGCGCGCACCTGTCCGGCGCTGCAATTCGGCGCGGCCCTCAGCCCGACAGCCACGGAGGGGGCCTCGCTGGCCGAGCGCTACGAGCGCCACACGGCGGCCCTGCGCCAGACGGTCGTCCGCATGTGGGAGACGATGGCGCGTCGAGCGGCCGACCAGGCCGGCCGATAGCGCCGCGCCGCCACGAGCAAGGGGCGGGACGAAGCTCGGTGCATGAGCCCCGTCCCGCCCCTCAACGCGTACCGGCAGCGGCGCCTATGCTTCCCAGGGCAGGCCCGGCCGGCCGAAGTGCCCGTAGTTCGTCGTCTGGCGATAGATGGGACGCAGCAGGTTCAGCCGCTCGATGATGGCGCGGGGCCGGAAGTCGAAGCTCTTGACGAAATCGACGGCCGCCTTTTCGTCACCGGTGCCAAAGGTATCCACCTTGACGGAAATCGGCTGGGCCATCCCGATCGCGTACGCGACCTGAATTTCGGCGCGCTTGGCGAGCTTGGCCTTGACGATCTCGCGCGCAACGAACCGGCAGAAGTAGGCGCCCGTGCGATCGACCTTGGATGGGTCCTTCCCGCTGAACGCCCCGCCGCCGTGGCGGCCGACGCCCCCGTAGGTGTCGACGATGATCTTGCGGCCGGTGACGCCGCAGTCCGCCGACGTGCCACCGAGGACGAAGCTGCCCGTCGGATTCACGAGGACCTGCACGTCCTTGTCGAACCACTTGCCGAGCATGCGCGGAGCCAGCGTGCTCTGCACGTACTGCCGGATGCCATCCTGTTTGATGTCGGCGGTGTGCTGTGTCGAGACGAGCACGTGCGACACGCGTACCGGAGCGCCGCCCTCGTACACGACCGACACCTGGGACTTGGCGTCTGGCCGGAGCCACCCGTACTTGCCGGACTTGCGGTCGTCGGCGAGGCCCCGCGTCAGGCGATGCGCGAGGAAGACCGGCATCGGCATCAGTTCCGGTGTTTCGTCGGTCGCGTAGCCGTACATCATGCCCTGGTCGCCGGCCCCCTGCTCGCCCGCCTGGTTCTTCTCAACCGTGACGCCCTGATCGATTTCCGCGGACTGCTTGCTGAGGCCGATCAGCAGGTGAAT
>JAPKZP010000072.1 GCA_026393735.1 Acidobacteriota bacterium | reverse complement strand
CGAGCAGACGCGTGAGGCGGCTGCCGCCGAGCTGGCTCGGTGGCGGGCCGAACTCGATGCCTGCTTCGCGGGCGGTGCGTGCACGACCGAGCAGGGGCGCCAGCTCGCCGCGCACGTGGCCGCGTTCAGGCTTCCGAGGGCGGCGTTCGACGACGTAATCAGCGGCGTGGAGATGGATCTCGATCGCCGCAGGTTCCGCTCGTTCGAGGAATTGCGTCAATACGGTCTGCGCGTGGCGTCCGCCGTCGGGCTGATCTGCATCGAGATCTTCGGCTACACGGACGATCGCTGCCGCCAGTACGCCGTCGATCTCGGCCTGGCGCTCCAGCTCACGAACATCCTGCGTGACCTTGGCCACGACCTGCGGGACGGGCGCCTGTACCTGCCGCAAGAGGATCTCGACCGTTTCAACGTGACCGAGGACGACCTCCGGCAAGGCGTCGTGACCGGTCCGGTGCACGCGCTGCTGGACTTCGAAGCGCGCCGGGCACGCGAGTACTTCGCTCTTGCGGCCGCCGGGCTCCCGCGTGCCGACGCGCGGCGGCTCGTGGCGGCACGCATCATGGGCGCCATCTATTTCAACCTGCTCGAGCGCATCGAGCGCAGCAACTTCCAGGTGTTCGAGGCCACGATTCGCGCGCCGAGGTGGCGCAAGGCGCTCCTCGCCGCAACCACGTGGGCGTCGACGATGGTGGGGCTGTGACGCGGCCGGACGCGGTCGTCGTCGGCGGCGGGGTCGCGGGCCTTGCGGCGGCCGCGGCGCTCGTGGACCGCGGCGCGCGCGTGACGGTCGTGGAAGCGCGGCCGATGCTCGGGGGCCGGGCCGGGTCGTACCTCGACCCGGCAACCGGCGAGGAAGTCGACAACGGGCAGCACATTCTGCTGGGCTGTTACCGCGAGTCGTTTGCGTTCCTCCGGCGCGTCGGTGCGGCGTCGCACGTGCGGGTGCAGCCGTCCCTCGAAGTGCCGTACGTGGACCTCGGCGGCATCCGCACCACGCTGTCGTGTCCCCTGCTGCCAGTTCCGTGGCACCTCGTCGGCGCCATCATCGAGTGGGACGCGCTTCGGTGGCGAGATCGGTTGTCGGTGCTCGGCCTCGGTCAGGTGATTCGGACGGCGCAGCGGCACCTCGCCGGCAAGACCACGCGCCTGGCCGCCTCGCCCGAGGAGACGGTCGAGAACTGGCTCGTGCGGAACGGCCAGAGCGCGCGGCTTCGCGAGATGCTGTGGGAGCCGCTGGCGCTCGCCGCACTCAACCAGCCGCCGGCTGAGGCGGCGGCGCCGCCGTTCGTGCGGGTGCTGGCCGAGATGTTCGGCCCGGAGCCGTCCGCCTCATCGATCGCGCTGCCCATCCTGTCGCTGCGCGAGATGTACGCGGAGCCGGCCCGGCGTTACATCGAGGCGCGCGGCGGGGAAGTCCTGACGAACGCCCGGGTGCGGGTGATCGTGGAGCATGGGCGCGCGGTGGGCATACGCGTGAGGGACCGCGAGGAGATTCGCGCGGCCAGCGTCATTTCGGCGGTGCCGTGGTTTGCGCTGGGCGATCTGTTTGACGAGCCCCCCGACCGTGTCGGAAGCCTCGTGGCCGCGGCGTCACGGATGGCCTCGTATCCGATCGTGACCGTCAACCTCTGGCTGGATCGGCGCGTGCTCGACACACCGTTCGTCGGGCTGCCCGGCCGGGCGATGCAGTGGGTGTTCGATCGCGGGCAGATCACCGGATTGTCGGCCACGCTCCTGTCGCTCGTGTCGAGCGGCGCGGCGGCGATTGTCACGGAGGAGAACGACGCCCTCGTCGCCCTCGCCGTGAAGGAACTGGGCGAAGCCATTCCCGCCGCGCGTTCTGCGGTTGTCCGAGCCGGATCGGCCGCCGGCGGAGACCGCCCTCCCGGGGTTCATCCTCGCGGGTGATTGGACCGACACCGGGTTACCGGGTACGATTGAAAGCGCCGCGATGAGCGGCCACCGCGCGGCCGCGCTCGTGCGCTGACCCGAACCCCGAATCCCGGTCCTTATGACGTCCATCATCGTCCACTACCAGGAGATCGCCCTCAAGGGCCGCAATCGTCCGTACTTCATCAGCAAGCTCGTGCGGAACGTGCGGAAGCAGACTGCCGACCTGGGCGTGAAGGACGTGCGGGCGCTGATGGGACGAATCGAGGTCGTGCTCGGACCCGACGCGGACTACGGGCAGGTGACCGATCGGCTGCGCCACGTGTTCGGCATCGCCAACTTCTCGAAGGCCGGCCGCACGCGCGTGGATCTCGACGTGCTGGGGGACGCGATTCTCGCCGACCTCGAGGGCCATCCCCCGGTGACGTTCCGGGTCAGCGCCAAGCGCGGCGACAAGACGTTCCCCATGACGTCGCCGGAGATCGAGCGGGCGCTGGGCGAGCGCATCTACGAAACGCTGCACTGGCCCGTAAAGCTCGACCGCCCGGAACTGGCGGTCCATGTGGAACTGCTCGCCAGAGAAGCCTTCTACTCCTTCGGCAAGGAGAAGGGCGCGGGCGGCATGCCCACCGGCGTCAGCGGGCGCGTCGCATGCCTGATGTCGGGCGGCATCGACTCGCCGGTGGCGGCGTACCGCCTGATGAGACGAGGCTGCTCGGTCGTGCCCGTGCACTTCCACAGCTATCCGTTCGTGACGCGAGCGTCGCAGGAGAAGGTGCGGGAGATCGCCGCGTTGCTGTCCCGCTACCAGATGCGCACGAACCTGCGCCTGGTGCCGTTCGGCGAACTGCAGCGCCAGATCGTGCTGAGCGTCGCCGCGCCCATGCGCGTCGTCATTTACCGCCGGTTCATGCTGCGTATTGCCGAACGCATTGCGCGCGACAGCCGCGCGAAGGCGCTCGTCACCGGCGAAGTCATCGGGCAGGTGGCGTCACAGACGCTCGAGAACATGACGGTGATCGCCGAAGCCACGCGCATGCCGATCCTGCGGCCGCTCGTCGGCATGGACAAGGACGAGATCGTGGCCGAGGCCATTCGCCTCGGCACCTACGACATTTCGATCATCCCGGACCAGGATTGCTGCCAGCTCTTCACGCCGAGGAGCCCGGAGACCCACGCGCGCTTCTGGCAGGTGGCGGAGGCGGAGGCGAAGCTTCCCGTCGAGGACATGGTCAAAGCCGCCGTCGAGGGGACGGTGACCGAGGAGTTCCGGTTCCCGGCCACCGGGGCCGCCGCGGCCGACGACTAGCGTCACTTCTTGGTGAGTACTTCGGATCCCGACACGGCCACCCCGCACACCGTGCCCGTGTAAGTCACCTTTACAGCGGTCGTGCTCTGGGGGACAGCTGTCGCGTTCAGCGTGAACGGGCAACTGACTCCGGTCGATGTCGCCGTGCCGTTGGCGGTGATCGTGGCCGTCAGGCCGTTCAGGACCCCCTCGGCATTTCCCTGCAGTACCATCCCGCCGCCGCACACGGCCTTGAACGTGCCTGAGGCGCTGGTGGTTGTCAGCGACGCAATCGACCACTCGAAGTTGCCGCACGTGCTCGGGCTGAAGCTCGAGGCTGACGCCGCCGTCGCCGACGACCAACTGCCGCTCGTGAGGACCTTCGCGACCTCCGTGGGCGACGCCGGCGAAGACTGCTTGTATTCCACGCATGCGGTCGCCACGGCGATGGCCGAGACGAGGGCGATGGTTCCGACGAGGCCCGGGCGTTTCATGATGCCGCTCCCTTTCCAGGTGTGTTCGAGTCTCTCAAATCCCGCTTGCCTCGACGCAGCCTGGCCCGACACTCCCAGGCGAAGTCGGGGGCCCTGTCAACCCCGTGGGCGTTGCAGATAGGCCTTGAGCGCCTCGTCGGTGCTGTCGAAGGCCAGATCTCCCCAGGGGATTGTTTCGGCCGTAAACGTGCGGACCTCCAGGCTTTCCTCGTCGGCAACCTTCAGTTCGCCACCGACCGCGCGCGCCGCGAAGACAATCACGATCGGCGTGCGGCCGCGATACGAATGCAGACTCACGAGGCCTTCGAGCACCACTTCCAGGCCGCACTCTTCACGGGCCTCGCGGATCGCCGCCTCCTCGAGCATCTCTCCCCGGTCCACGTAGCCGCCCGGGAACACCCACCGCCCATAGCCGGGGTTGATGGCCCGGCGGCAAAGCACGATTCCGTCATCGTCCATGCGAATGATGGTACCCACCGCGACCTTGGGGTCGAGGTAGAACACGAATCCGCACCGGTCACAGACCAGCCGGGACGGGTCGCCGGCCTTGATCTGCTGGCTCGTCAGCGATCCCGCGCATTGCGGGCAGAACCGGAACGCGCGATCGGCGGCATGGTCAGTCATGAGTGACTGCAAGAATCATACTAGCCCCGGGCACTCGTCTCGAGCCCCTCAAGGTATAATTAGAGTTTATGTCGATCCTGAAAGTCTCCCGGATGGGGCACCCCGTCCTGCGCAAGAAGGTGAAACCGGTTCCGCCGGCCGACATCACCAGTGGACCGATCCAGCGCCTCATCGACGACATGATGCACACCATGCTGGAATACAACGGTGTGGGCCTCGCCGCGCCGCAGGTGCACGAGGAGCTGCGGCTCTTCGTGGCCCACGTCGTCGGCGAGCGCGACGAAGACGAGCCTGAAGGCGCGAATGAAGACGCCCCACGAAAGCCCCAGTTGATGGCCGTCATCAACCCGGAGATCACCCCGGTGGGCCGGCACGTCGAGGAAGACTGGGAAGGGTGCCTGAGCATCCCGGACCTGCGCGGGCTCGTGCCGAGGCACCGCGACATCAAGGTGAAGGCCTACGATCGCACCGGCAAGCCGGTGGATATCTCCGCCAGCGGATTCATGGCGCGGGTCATCCAGCATGAGACCGATCACCTGAACGGCGTGCTCTTTCTCGACCGCATGAAGTCGCTCGAGAGCCTCAGCTTCATCGAGGAGTACGCGAGGTATCACGCGGAGCGTGATTAGCACCGATCCACCCCTGGTCACACTGTGAAAAACGCGCCGCCGCTTGTCGTTGTCTTCGTCACGGTGTTCATCGACCTCCTGGGGTTCGGGATCATCATCCCGCTGCTGCCGTTCTACGCGGAGACGTTCGGGGCGCACGCCTTCACCGTGGCGATGCTCTCCACGTCGTTCTCGCTGATGCAGTTCATCTTCGCCCCGATCTGGGGACGGCTGTCGGACCGCATCGGGCGGCGGCCCATCATCCTGTTCGGCCTGCTCGGGTCGTGCCTGTCGTACTTCGCGTTCGGCATGGCCACGAGCCTGACGACGCTTTTCCTGGCGCGGATCTTCGCTGGCATCGCCGGGGCGAACATCCCGACGGCTCAGGCCGTGGTGGCCGATCTCACGACGCCCGAGAATCGCGCGAAGGGCATGGGCATGGTGGGGGCGGCGTTCGGCATGGGTTTCATCTTCGGCCCGGCCATCGGCGGGTTCTTGAGCCGCTACGGCTACGCGATGCCCGGGTTCTTCGCGTCGGCGTTGTCACTCGCGAATTTCATCGCGGCCTGGTTCCTCCTGCCGGAAACGCTCAAGCCCGAGCACCGCGCGATCAAGCGTGTGGCCCGGCTCGACGCCCTGCGTGCGGCGCTTGCACGGCCGCACCTGCCGCTGCTGCTGCTCATCGGGTTCCTGGTCGTGGCGGCGTTTTCGGGATTTGAGAACACCTTCGCGCTCTTCGCGGAGCGGCAGTACGGCTTCCACGCATCGACGATCGGCTACATCTTCGCGTTCATCGGGGTCATCCTCGTGATCGTCCAGGGGTTCCTTGTCGGGAAGACCGTGAAGATGCTCGGCGAGCATCACATCGTGCCTGTTTCGCTCGCCATCGTGGCCATCGGGTTGCTCATGATCCCCGGCACGCACTCCGTGGCGGCGCTTCTCGCGGCGAACGGCGTCCTGGCTGTCGGGATGGGCTTCAACAACCCCGCGCTGCTCGCGCTGATTTCCCGCTACACGGCCGCGGAGGACCAGGGCGGCATCCTCGGCGTCACGCAGTCGCTGAACAGCCTGGCGCGCATCGTCGGGCCGATGTGGGGCGGATTCGCCTTCGACCGGTTCGGGATCGCGTCGCCCTACTGGAGTTCGGCCGCCGTGATGGCCGTCGCCTGCGCCGTGGCGATCACGGCCCTGTGGCGCTCCCGGACGGATGCGACGGCGTAGGATCGCCGCACGTACTATGTAAGGGCGGACCCCCGTGTCCGCCCGTGCTTCAGCCGGCCCCGGCGCGCGAGCGCTACTTCCACGGAACCAGCATTCCCAGCCGCTCGAGCTTCTCCTCGAGCTCGCGCCCCTCGAGATTCGGCTTGGGCCGCCCGTCGTCGTCGCGGCTTAACAGGCCGCCTTCGTCTGCCAGCGCGAGCGCGCGTTCGCGGTTTCCCGAGCCGATCGCCTCCAGAATCGTACGCTCGATGCGCGACAGTGTCGTCCCGCCTCGCCGGTAATCGAGAAATGCCTCCCAGGTCAGTGGCACCCACGCCGCTACGATCTGGTTGCCGATGATGTTGGCGTACGTCCGGATCTCCTCCTGCGCGTGCTCGTCCATCCGCAGTTCCAGGAAGTGCAGCAGGTTATGGAGGTCGATCTTCCAGTAGGCCTCGGTGTAGGTGGAAAGGGGCAGGTCCTTTCGTGCCTGCTCGCGGGCGACACCGGCCGCAAG
>JAPKZP010000357.1 GCA_026393735.1 Acidobacteriota bacterium | reverse complement strand
TCGATCGACTTCGTCCGCAAGATCAGCACGATCGTCGACGCGAAGGTCGTCCTCACCGGCGAAGACCGCGTCGACGGATTCGCCGCCGTCTGGCCGTTCTCCAGCGTCAGCTGGACCGATCGCAGCCAGGTGCCGATGGCGACGGTCGTGGCGAGCGACACCGCCGAGATCATCTTCACTTCCGGTGCGACGGCCGAGCCGAAGGGCGTGGTGCTGACGCACCGCAACATCCTGGCGAACACGGTGCCGATCGAGCAGGAGGTGCTCAAGTACCGGAAGTATGGCAGGCCGTTCTACCCGCTGCGGTTCCTGAACCTGCTGCCGCTCAGCCACATGTTCGGCCAGGCCATGGCCACCTTCATCCCTCCCATGCTGCCGGGCACGACGATCTTCATCCGCAGCTTCAGTCCGCACGAGATCGTCCACCAGATCCGCGCGCGGAGGATCTCGGTCCTCGTGTCGGTGCCGAAGATCCTCGACGTCCTGCGCGAGCACGTGCAGCACGCGGCGCCGTCCATGGCCACCGGGCCCCGGCCGTCCATGCACTGGGTGAGGCGCTGGTGGGCGCACCGGGACGTGCATCGGATGTTCGGCCTGAAGTTCTGGGCGTTCGTCGTCGGCGCCGCGCCCCTCGACGCCGATCTCGAGGCCTGGTGGGGCCGGCCCGGGTTTGCCGTCATCCAGGGCTACGGCCTCACCGAAACCGCCCCGGTCGTCACCCTGAATCACCCGTTCGCCATGCGGCGGGGATCGGTGGGCAAGCCGTTGCACGGCTTGAAAGTGAAGGTGGCGGAAGACGGCGAGATCCTCGTCCGCGGCGACAACGTCACACAGGGCTACTTCAACGCGCCGGATGCGACGGCCGCGGCGTTCGAGGACGGGTGGCTCCGCACCGGGGACATCGGCGAGATCGACGAGTCCGGCCGCCTGTACGTCCGCGGACGGAAGAAGGAGATGATCGTCCGCGCCGACGGGCTGAACGTCTTCCCGGACGACGTGGAACGCGTGCTGAACGGCGTCCCGGGCGTGCGCGAGTCGGCGGTGGTCGGGATCAGCGAGGGCGGCGACGAGCGCGTGCACGCGGTCGTCGTGCTCGCGGCCGGGGCGGGCCTCGATGCGATTGTCCGGACCGCGAACGCGCAACTCGCCGATCACCAGCGCGTGCGCACGTCGGCGATCTGGCCCGGCGAGCACCTGCCGCGCACCGACGGCACACGCAAGCTGAAGCGCGGCGAAATCAAACGCTGGGCGCAGGGCGAGAGCCTTGCGGCCGAGCCCGCACGAGGTGAGGACGCCGTCTCTGCGCTGCTGGCCCGCTTCGCGCACGGCCGGGAGTTCGGTCCGACGACGAGCCTGGAGGAACTCGGGCTCAGTTCGCTCGAGCGTGTCGAGTTGATGGTGGCGCTCGAACAGAAGCTCCAGACCTCGGTGGATGAGGGCGCCTTCTCGGCGGCCCGGACCATCGGGGATCTGAAAGCCCTGGTGGAAGAGCACCCGGCAGGGTCGGCGAAACCGCACGAGGCCGTGGCGTTCCCGTCCTGGAGTCGCGCGTGGCCCGCTCGCATCGTTCGATCGTGCCTCCAGGCTGCTGTCATCCTGCCGCTGACACGTCTGTTCGCGCACATTACCGTGCGTGGCGCGTCCCACCTGGCCGGCCTGGCCGGCCCGGTGATCTTCGCGTCGAATCACCTGAGCCACATGGACACGCCGGTGATCCTGGCCGCCCTGCCCCGCCCGGTGCGGCGGCGCGTGGCGCCGGCGATGGCCAAGGAGTTTTTCACGGCGTACTTCTTCCCCGGCCAGTTCACGTGGCGCGACCGGGCGACAACCGGCCTGCTCTACTACCTGGCGTCTCTGGCCTTCAACGCGTTCCCGCTGCCCCAGCGGGAAGCGGGCGCCCGCGACACGCTGAAGTACATCGGCGGCCTGGCCTCGGACGGGTTCTCGCTGCTCATCTTCCCTGAGGGCGCGAGAGGCGACATGGGTGCGCTGAAGCCGTTCCGGCCAGGGATCGGGATGATGGCGAGCCGCCTCGGTCTGCAGGTCGTACCGGTGCGCCTGGACGGCGTGGACGGGGTCCTTCATCCAGGCTGGCACATGGCCAGGCCCGGCCCGGTGACCGTCAGTTTTGGCTCACCGATGACGCTATCAGGGAACGACTACGCCGGGCTGGCCGGCCGGGTCGAACAGGCCGTCCGGGACATGGCCCCGTAGCCGTCCGATGCTGCGGTTTGGCCGCACCTTACCGGCCGTTTGCCCCATCGGCGGCGATGTGGCACAATCTTTGATATGTCCGGTTACGAATTCGATCCTGGCACCCCCCCCGCCGCCGCGCCCGAGCCTGCGGTGCCGACGCCTGTCCAGGAAGACGCGCCCCCGACCGTGCCTCCGGCCGTTCTCCGTTTTCAGAGCTGCCGCTGGCGCCAGGCCCCGGAAGATGGAGTGCCCGAGCACTGCACCCACCGCGACGTCGGGCCGATGGCTGGCAAGAACAGCTTCGATCCCCACGCCTGGTGTCCGGACTGCGAGCACTACAAGGTCCGCCGCCAGCCGCGCAAGCGCCCGAACCCGCCGCCAAGCGACCGCTACTACTACTAGCAGACAGTCAACAGGCAGTATTCGGCAACAGGCCTGAAGCCTACTCGCTGAATTCCTTCGCGAGGTCTGCCCACTCGCCGTTGGGCGCGAGATTGTGGTACGCGCGCCAGTGAGGGCGGGCGTCCTCGGACCGGCCGGCC
>JAPKZP010000018.1 GCA_026393735.1 Acidobacteriota bacterium | reverse complement strand
GATATTCTTCCGGCAAAACGTGGGGATGACTTCCGTCACCACGCCCATCGCCGGCAGGATCATGATGTACACCGCCGGGTGGGAGTAGAACCAGAACAGGTGCTGGAACAGCACCGGGTCGCCGCCCAGCTTCGGGTCGAAGATGCCCAGATGCAGCAGCCGCTCCGCCGCGACCATCACCAGCGTGATGGCGATGACCGGCGTGCCGAGCACCATGATGAGCGCCGTCGCGTAGTGGGCCCAGATGAAGAGCGGCAGCCGGAACCACGTCATGCCCGGCGCCCGCATCTTGTGAATCGTGACGATGAAGTTGAGGCCCGTCAGGATGGACGAGAACCCGTTGATGAAGATCCCGACGACCACCAGCGCCACGTTCGAGTTGGAGAACGCGCTGCTGTACGGCGTGTAGAACGTCCACCCCGTGTCGACCCCGCCGCTCACGAGGGCCCACAACGTGAAGATCCCGCCAATGGTGTAGACGTACCAGCTCAGCAGGTTGATGCGCGGGAACGCCAGGTCCTTCGCCCCGATCATGATGGGCACCAGGAAGTTCCCGAGCACCGACGGGATGGCGGGGATCAGGAAGAAGAACACCATGATCACGCCGTGCATCGTGAAGATCTTGTTGTAGACGTCGGACTCGACGAGGTCGCCCGCCGGCGTCAGCAACTCGAGACGGATGAGCCCCGCGAAGACGGCGCCGAGCACGAAGAACGCGGACACGCTGAACAGGTACAGCAGCCCGATCCGCTTGTGGTCCCTCGTCAGCAGCCAGGACTTGAGCCCATAGCCGTCCGTCAGGTAGTTGGAGTGAGGCGTCGCGGTGTCCATAGTCCTACTTCTTCGCTGGAGTCCCAGGGGCGGCGGGGGCCGCGGCCGGGACGCCCGTCGCGTTCGACGGCGTGGCCTTGAGGGATTTCACGTATTCGATGAGCTGCAGCAGGCCTTCTTCGCTGATCAGGCCCTGGAACGTCGGCATGATCGGCTGGAAGCCCGACACTATCTTCGCGCGCGGGTTCACGACCGACTCGCGGATGTAGGCCTCGTCAGCCTCCACCGCGTTGCCGTTGTCGAGGGTGACCGCCTTGCCGTAGAGACCCAGGAGCGTCGGCCCGCGGCCCGTCGTGTCGTCCTTGTGGCACGTGATGCACGACAGGTCCTTGAAGAGCTTCTCGCCCGTCTGCGCCATCGTGCCCTGGCCCGTGCCGCCGGCCAGCCACTGCTGGTACTCGGCGCGCTCCTGCACCACCACCCAGCCCACCATGCCCGAGTGGTTCGTGCCGCAGTACTCGGCGCAGAACAGGTGGTAGCGGCCCGGCTTGGTGGCCTTGAACCACAGGTGCGTGTAGCGCCCGGGGAGCACGTCCGCCTTCACGCGGAAGTCCGGGATGTAGACGTCGTGGATCACGTCCTGCGAGGTCATCGTCAGCCTGATGTTGTGGCCGATGGGCACGTGCAGTTCGTTCACTTCTGCGCGGCCATCGGCGTGCTGGAACTTCCACATCCACTGCTTGCCGACCACGTAGACGTCGAGCGTCTGGGCCGGCGGCCGCGCCATCGTGAAGAACAGGCTCGCGCTCCAGCCGAAGATGAAGAGCACGATGAGGAGCGGGATGACCGTCCAGATCGCCTCGAGCCGCATGTTGCCGTGAATCGGCACCCCGGCGTCGTTCGCCCCGCGCCGCCGGTACTTGATGGCGAAGTACACCACCATGCCCGAGATGAGCAGCGTGAAGAACGCCGTGAGGGCGATCAGGAAGAAGTACAGGGCGTCCACCTGGGGCGCCATGGTGGAGGCCTGGTCAGGGAGAATCTGGGTCTGAGGCATACGCGATTACCGCGGCCCCGACGGCGACACCGCCGCGGCGTACTTCGATTTCCGACGATCCCGGCTCCACATCAGCCCGACGAACCCGACAATCGTGCCGACCGTGGCCACGCCGGCCACACGCAGCACGTTCATCACGACCATGCTGTACTTCCCGGAGTGCGGATCGTAGTGATAGCAGTAGAGCAGCACCTGGTCGACCGGGTTGCCGATCTTGCCGCCCGACGCCTCGATGAGCCCGAGGCGGATGTCCTTCGGCGGGTACTCGATGCCGTAGAAGTACTTCGACACGCGGCCCTGGGGCGTGAGCACCATGATGGCGCTGGCGTGCACGTACTGCTGCGACGCCTGGTCGAACACGTAGCGGAAGCCCACCGCGTTCGCCAGCGCGTCGATGGCCGGCTTGTCCCCCGTGAGGAAGTGCCAGCCGGCCGCCGCCTCGGGACGGCCGTACTTGTTGATGTAGGTCGTCTTCTTCGACGACGCCATCGCCGGCGTTTCCTTGGGGTTGAAGCTGACCGTGACTACCTCGAACTCGTCGCCCGCGGTGAAGTTCATCACCTTGAAGGCCGCCACGGCGCCGTTCAGCACCTGCGTGCAGAGCATCGGGCACTCGTAGTACACGAGCGCGAGCACGACCGGGCGCTTGCCGAAGTAGTCGCCGAGCGACACCTGGCGTCCCTGCTCGTCGCGGAACGCCGCATCGAGAGGGACCTGCGCGTTGAGTTTCTGATCGATGCCGACCTTCTCGAGTATGTCAGGCACGAGTTCCGACGATGTGCCCGGCGGAGGCCCGCCCACATCCGCGCCCGTGAAGCGGGGCGGCTGCGCCCAGGCCGACGCCGTCACCGTAAGACCGAGGACGACCGCTGCTGCCAACGTCTTCATCGCGAAGCCTTCGCTGCGGAAACCTTGCCTTGCGGCGTCGTGAGGATCGCCGGCGTGCCCGTCGCCGGGGGGGCGGTCTCGGGCTGGCGAACAGGCAGCCCCTGCGCGAGCACCATCTTCATCGCCACGTCAATCGGCACGCGCACGACACCGGCCTGGCGATCGACCCAGCCGTAGGTCGTCAGGATCGCCTCTTCCTGTTCGCGCAGCGTCTTCATGTCGGCCGCGGCATTCACCTGGATGCGCGGCTCCGGCGGCAGGATCTCCTCGCCGGGCCTGGCCGGCTGCGTGAGGCCGGACGCCGGCGCGAGCTGCGCGTCGGACCTGGCGGCCTGGCCGCTGAACAGCCGGAACAGCAGGAAGATCACGAGGTACGTGACGATGCCAATCACCGTCAGCCCGGCCGTGAAGACCACAAGGGGACGGAGCTTGACGTCTCGCGTCTCGTACGCCGTGCTGTCCGATTGCCCTTCGTCCGTGTCGTGCGTGTCCGTCATAACATGTCCCTGGGGTCCCTGGGGTCAGGTCCAAAAGGCAACCTTCTACAACCGATTGGATCCAAACATCTGAAAGAGGTTGTCTTTTAGACCTGACCCCATTTGTGCAGCGCGTCCTCGAAGCCCGGGTCGTTGACGGGCAGCAACGACCGGCTCTTCAGGTTCGAAGTGAAGAGCCCGATCCAGATGCCTCCGAGCCCCACCACCGCCGCCACGTCGAGCCAGTGGAAGCCCAGGCCCTTCGGGTACGCTTCCGGCCCGATCAGGTAGAACAGGTCGAGAAACCGCATCACGATCAGCCACATGGCCATGCGGGCCAGCACCGTCGCGTTGCGCTTCATCCGGCTGGAGAGCAGCACGACGAACGGCACCGCGAAGTGCAGCGCGACCAGCATGAGGCCTATGTACTCCCAGCCGTGATCCATCCGGTGCTGGTACCAGGGGATCTCTTCCGGCAGGTTGGCCGACCAGATGATGAGGAACTGCGAGAACGTGAGGTACGCCCACACCATCGTGAAGGCGAACAACAGTTTGCCGAAATCGTGGAAGTGGCGGGTGGTGTAGACACCCGACATCGGCGGCTCCGCCGACAGCCGCCGCGCCATGATGATGGCCACCGACAACCCCATCAGCGCCTGACCGATCACGAACAGGAATCCGTACATCGTCGAGAACCAGTGCGGCTCGAGGGACATGCCCCAGTCGATCGACGCAAAGGTCATCGTGAGGACATAGATGACCAGTCCGCCCGCGCTCAGGCGCTGCATGCGGACGGCGAACGCGGGATTGCCCGTGGCGTCCTGTTCGGCCGACCAGCGGGAGAGGAAGTACGCCAGGCCGCACCAGATGACGAAGTAGATCGCCGCGCGGACGAGGAAGAACGGCACGTTCAGGTACGCCGCCTTTTCCTTCAGCACGTGGTCGGCGGCGACCATCGCGGTGTCGGTCCACGGGTACAGATCCTTGACGCCGAACGCGATGGGGACGAAGAAGAGCGCCATCCACGGCAGCGTGCGCGCGGACGCCTCGAAGATCCGACGGAGCACGACGCCCCAGCCGCCGCCTGACAGATGATGGAGCATCGACAGGGCGAGCCCGCCGAGAGCGGCCGCGAGCCAGAGCAGGAAAGCCAGCAGGTACGAGTGGAAGAACTGGCCGGGATTCAGGAACGCTCCGGCGCCGGCAGCCGCGAGCCCGACAACGCCCACGAGGAGCGATCGCTGGCGCAGGCGGTCCAGGCTGGCGGGCGGACTGTAGGTCACGTCGTGCATGGGGTCTCTTGCCTGTTCAGGGTGATCGTCACCGTTTGTCGCCGGCCTCGAGCCGCGCCCGATCCGCCGCCGGGACGTCGGCCACGGTCGCCTGCTGGCTGCGCTGCAACGCCTTCACGTAGGCCACGATGGCCCAGCGATCCGGCACGGGCACCTGTCCGGCGTAATCCGGCATGGCGCCGAAGCCGTTGGTGATCACGTCGAAGACGTAGCCTGGCGCCGCCTGGCGCAGCCGATCCTGGTGGAACGTGGGCGGGCGCCTGTAGCCGCGGCGCACGATCATCCCGTCTCCGACGCCCGCGCGGCCGTGGCAGGGCGAGCAGTAGATGTCGAAGCGCTCGCGCCCGCGGTCCATGACGGCCGCCGTGATCTCGAACGGGAAGACCTCGGCGGGCTTGCCCTCGGCCTTGCCCGTATAGAGCAGGGTGTCGTCGTGCAGGTGGCCGCGCGCGACCGTGCCGTCGACGAGCGGGCGCGCCGAGCGCTGGTCCGCGTAGAAGTCGCTCTTCGCGTACGGCTTGAACTTGGGCTGGTCGTGCATGTCCTGCCGGCACCCCGCGACGAGCAGTGCCGCGGCGAACCCGCACGCCATCAGGGTTCTGCGCTGCTTAGCGTTCAACGTCGCTCACCTCTCGCGGCCCGAGGCTCTCGAGGAACCGCCGCGTCGTGCCCGCGTCGAATTGCGGGTCCTGGGACTCGATGCACAGGAAGAACCGATCCCGGCTGGCCATGACGAACCGTTTCGAGTTGAAGATCGGATGGTAGGGCATCGGCAGGCCGTTCAGCAGAATCATGCCGAACACGGCCGCGATCGCCGAGAAGAGGATGGTCGTCTCGAATGTCGGCACGATGAAGGACGGCCAGCTGTGCAGCGGGCGGCCGCCGATGTTGAACGGGTAGGCGATGGTCGAGGCCCAGTACTGCAGGCCGTAGCCGGCCGCCGCGCCTGTCAGGCCTCCGCCCAGCACAATCCAGGGCAGTCGCGTGTTCGGCAGCCCGAGCGCGTGGTGGAGTTCCTCGATCGGCATCGGCGAGTACGCGTCCATCCTGCGGTAGCCGGCCTCGCGGGCCTTGTTGGCCGCGTGCACCAGCGCCGTCGGACTGTCG
>JAPKZP010000535.1 GCA_026393735.1 Acidobacteriota bacterium | reverse complement strand
GCGCCGGCCAGCCCGTACTTCTTGCGTTCCTTGGCCCGCGCGTCACGCGTCAGCAGGCCTTCCTTCTTCAACGCCGGCCGCAGCTCGAGGCTGTAGGTGCAGAGCGCGCGCGCAATGCCCAGGCGTACCGCACCGGCCTGGCCCGCAATCCCGCCGCCGGCGACGGTGGCGAGAATGTCGAACTTGTCGGCGGTCTCGGTCAGCTGCAGGGGCTGCCGGATTTCGGTCCGGAGCACCTCGGTGGGGAAGAAATTCGCGAACTCGCGACGGTTGATGGTGATGGTGCCGGAACCCGGCCTGAGGAACACCCGGGCCGTTGAGGTCTTGCGGCGCCCGGTGCCGTAGTACTGAATCAGAGTCAAGTTACGCCACCTCGAGCTTGGTTGGTTTCTGCGCCGTATGCGGGTGGTCGGGACCCGCATACACCTTCAGCTTCCGGTACATCGCGTCGCCGAGCGTCGTTTTCGGCAGCATGCCCCGGACCGCCTCTTCCACGAGACGAATCGGGTTGCGGGCCCGGACGTCCTTCGCCCGTTCCTCGCGCAGGCCGCCCTCGTATCCGCTGTGGCGACGGTAGAGTTTCTGGTCTTCCTTGCGGCCGGTAAGCTTGACGCTCTTGGCATTGACCACGATGACGTGGTCCCCGGTGTCGAGAAACGGGGTATAGGTCGGATGGTGCTTGCCCATCAACAACCGGGCCGCCCGGGTCGCGATCCGACCCAGCACGACGCCATTGCCATCAATCACGTGCCACTTTCGGTCGACGCTGTTCGCTTTCGCCGTATACGTTCGCATCTGCAAGTCTCTATTCCTGAATCAATTTCAGCCACGGCAAACCAAAATCGTACCAGCCCCTTCGCTTTTTGTCAACACGCACAGAGGCCTCGCACGCGGGTCCGGCCGGCGGGCAGCGTTGCACAGAAGTTCCTGCAGGAACACCAGTATACCGCCGATAAGAACAACGACCCAACTGCGGCCAGCCCCTGAACTGCCGCGCCTCGGGGGTCCCTGGCCTCGGCAAGTCGTTCGTCGCCAGGTTGTTAGCGTGATGTCCGTCAGGAGGTCGCTTCGGCGGTCTCGGAAAGGGCAGGACCCGAAGGTGTTCGGCAGGAGCAAAGGCCTCGTGGGCCTCGACATCGGATCGAGCGCCGTCAAGGCGGTCGAACTCAAGGCGTCGGGCCGTTCGTTTCGCGTCGCCGCCTTCGCCAGCGAGAGCATGGCGCCGGACAGCATCGTCGACGGCGCCATCATCGACGGCGCCGGCGTGGCCGACGCCATTCGCCGCGTCCTCGAACGCGCGGGCACCAGGACCCGGGACGTGGCCGCGTCGCTGTCGGGCAATGCGGTCATCGTCAAGAAGATCAGCCTGCCGCAGATGACCAGCACGGAACTGGCCGAATCGATCCGGTGGGAAGCCGAACAGTACATCCCGTTCGACGTCCAGGACGTCAACCTCGACTACCAGATCCTCCCGGGCGCGGACACGAAGAACACGATGGACGTGCTGCTCGTGGCCGCCAAGAAGGAGAAGATCGCGGACTACACCGGCGTCATCACCCAGGCGGGACGCGTGCCGGTGGTCGTGGACGTGGATGCGTTCGCGCTCCAGAACGCCTTCGAGGCGAACTACGACATCGAGCCCGGCGTGGTCACCGTCCTGATGAACGTGGGGGCGAGCGCCGTCAACATCAACATCGTCGCCGGCACGGCGTCACTGTTCACGCGCGACATGTCCGTCGGGGGCAACGCCTACACGGAAGCGGTCCAGCGGGAGTTCAACCTGACGTTCGAGCGCGCGGAACAGGCCAAGCGCGGCGACTCGGCGGAGTCGGTCCGGCCCGAGGACATCGCTCCGGTGCTGCGCGCCGTCAGCGAGAACGTGCTGCTCGAAATCCAGAAGACCTTCGATTTCTACAAGGCCACGGCGCCCTCCGATCGCCTCGATCGCGTGATGCTGTGCGGCGGCGGATCGAACGTGCCGGGCTTCGCCGAGGCGCTGGCCGAGCGGTTCGGCCTCCCGGTCGAACGGCTCGACCCGTTCCGCCGCATCACGTTCGATGCCGCCAAGTCGGGCGTGAGGGCCGACGAGGCCGCCCCCACGGCCGTTGTGGCCGTCGGCCTGGCGCTCAGGCGGGCAGGTGACCGATGATTCGCATCAACCTCCTCAGCCAGGAAAAGGACAAGCCGAGACGCCGCGCGGCGACGTCGTCCGGTTCCGAGTCGGGCCAGAAGATCGTGGTCGCGTGCACGCTGGTGCTCGCGGTGGCCGTCCTGAGCGTGGCCTGGTGGTACTGGTCGCTGCGGAAGGATGCCACGCAGCTGACAGACGAGATCGCGGCCGCCGAGCAGGAGACCGCACGGCTGGGGACGCTCATCGTCCAGGTCCAGCAGTTCGAGGCGCGCAAGGGCGAGTTACAGCAGCGCGTCTCCCTCATCGAGCAATTGCGCCGGGGCCAGAGCGGGCCCGTCCACCTGCTGGACGAGGTCAGCCGCGGGCTGCCCGAGATGCTCTGGCTGACGCAGCTCGAGCAGAAGGGCAGCGACGTCACCATCGAGGGACGCTGCACGTCGAACATGTCGCTGTCGGATTTCGTGGACAACCTGGCGAAGTCGGGCTGGTTCAAGAAGCCGGTGGAAATCGTCGACAGCCAGCTCGAACAGGTCCAGGGATCGAGCAGCGACGTCATTCGTTTCACGATCAAGGCGCAGTTTGCGCCGCCCGGTGGGGGATGAGGATGTGCAATCCCGTAAAGCCGGGCGGAACTCGCCCCGATACAAAGAACTGACACGATGGACCTGAGCCTCAACAAACTCCCGTGGTACGCCCAGGTAGGGCTGTTCGTCGCGCTGGCCGTCGGCGGCGTGGCGACCTTCTACTACCTGTACGCGGCGCCCGCGCAGGACGCGATCGTGGAGCAGCAGCAGCGCCTGACGGCGCTGCGCGCCGACATCAACAAAGGCATGTCGATCGCGCGAAAACTGCCGCAATTCCGGGCCCAGGTCGTGGAACTGCAGAACCGCCTCGATGGCCTGAAGGCCGTCCTGCCCGACGAGAAGGACTTCGGCGACCTGCTGCGCAACGTCCAGACGCTGGCCATGCAGTCGAACCTGACCATCAAGGTCTTCAAGCCGGCGCCCGTCGTGACGAAGACGCTGCACGCGGAATGGCCGATCAACATCGAGTTCGAGGGCACGTACCACAACTTGGGCCTGTTCTTCGACCGCATCAGCCGGTTCTCGCGAATCATCAACATCGGGAGCATCGTCGTGAAGGCGAAAGACAAGCCGGAGCCGAACTCGACCATTACGGTCGCGTGCGTGGCCACGACGTTCGTGCTGATCGATCCTGCGAAGGCGCCGCCGGCAGCTCCCGGTGCCGCGCCGGGCACTGCCCCCGCGGCCCCGGGTGCGGCGCCGGGACCGGGACCTGCTGCCAAGCCTGGAGGCCAGCCATGAGGCCGCTCGCGCTGGTGCTCGCGCTCGCTGCTGCGGTCGTCAGTGGCCAGGACAGGCCGGCGTCGACCGTCGTGCCGCCGCCGCCGGGCCAGCCCGCGGAGCAGCCGCCGGCGTACACCTACAACCCGGAAGGCCGGCGCGACCCGTTCGTCAGCCTGCTGCGGCGGGCGAACGATGGCGGCCGGAAACAAGGCAAGGCCTCCGACGGGGTGGCGGGATTCCTGGTCAGCGAAATCGAACTCAAGGGGATCATGCAGAGCCGCGGAACGAATGTCGCGCTCGTCCTCGGTCCCGACAGCAAGACGTACATCGTTCGAGTCAACGACCGACTGCTCGACGGGAACGTGCGGGCCATCACGGCCGACACGATCGTGCTGATGCAGGACGTGAACGATCCGTTGTCGCTGACGAAGCAGCGCGAGGTCCGGAAGGTCCTGCGCGCGGTCGTCGACGTGAAGTGAACGCGGAGAGAGAGGCTGAGATGTTCAAGGCGAGGGCCTGCCCGACACCGTTGACCAGCCGGCAGGGTACACCTGTCCGGGTGGTGGGGCTGTTGGTCGGCGCGCTGTTGCTGGGGTTGCATCCCGGCGTGTCCGGTCACGCGGCGCCGCCTCAGCGGCTGAACTCCGTGACGACGCGCACGGAGGCGGGCGTCACGACGGTCGTCATCGAGACGACCGAACCCGTGGCGTACGTGACGGCGCAGCCCGATCCGCTGACACTGGTCATCGATCTGCGGAACGTCGCACCGGGCCAGGCGAAGGCCTCGCCCGTGTCGGGGGCGGTGGCCAATGTCGCCTTCGAGGCGATCACCGCTGACGACGGCACGGCTGTGGTGCGCGTGCGCCTGCTGCTGACCCAGCCGATCAAACCGCAGGTCCGCAGCAAGTGGAACACCGTGATTGTGGAATTCGGCCAGCGGCAGGTGTCTGCTGCGACTCCCGCGGCCGCCGAGGTGAAGCCGGCCGCGAAGCCGGTGGTGAAGCCGGCCGTGAACAACCCGAAGGCCAGCCCCGACACCGCCGTGCCTGCCGTCGTCACCACGCCCGCGCCCGCCGCGCCCGCGCCGGTTCCCTCGACACCCGTGAAGTCCGTGGCGCTCTCGGCAGCACCGGCGGCCTCCGCGACGACACCGGCCGGTGCCGCGACGCTGACAAAGGTCGAATCAAACGTTGGCCCCGGCGGGACCCGCATCGTCTTTACGGGTACCGGGGCGCTGACGGTGGGGACGGTGGAGCCCGCGAAGGACTTGCCACCGCGCCTCGTCGTCGATTTCCCGGGCGCGCAGTTCACGGTGCCCGCGCTCACGGCGGTCGGCAAGGGCCCGGTGGATCGGATTCGCGTGGCGATGAACAGCCGGCAGCCGATGGTGACGCGAGCCGTCATCGACCTGAAGTACCCGGTGTCCCATCGCGTCGAGTCGCGCGACGGCGTCGTCGTCCTCGTGCTGGATGAACCGGCCATGGCAGCGCCTC
>JAPKZP010000466.1 GCA_026393735.1 Acidobacteriota bacterium | reverse complement strand
GGATTCCGGCGGCGGGGCGGCTGGCGCCTGGGCCGGCATAGACTCACCCGCTACCGCCCGGCGTACCATCGCGGGCGCGCCTCCACGTCCGCCCGGCGCCAGCGATTCGTTGCCGCGGCATGCCCCCGCCGCGAGCACGCATACGAGCACGAAGCATCGCGTCTTCACGGGTCCTCCTCCAGATGATTGACTCCAATCGAAACCACTGGCGGCCCCGGTCTTGTTCGTCCGGGCCGCGTCCATACTACGCCCGTCCGCCCCGTGCTTCCATGCGCAGGTCCCCTGCGAAGGAGCGCGTCATCCGCCGCCGAGTCGAGCTCGGCAAGCCGTCGCTACTTGCCGGCGAGGCGCGCCAGAAGCGGCCCGACGGCGTCCTTCATCTCGGGATGCGCGGCGGCCCGCTCGGCCAGCGGGCGGGCCCTGGGGATGTCGCCGAGATTCGCGTACGCCACGGCCGCGTTGAAGCACGACCGCGCCTGCTGCAGCCTGACCGTTCCGATCTCCCGCACCTTGGCCGCGACGACCAGGTGCTTCTCGGCCGTGACGAGCGTGCCGCGCGCGAAGGCCTGTCGTCCAGCGCAGCTACTGTGTTTCTTTCACGCCGAATGCGCCTGTTCACGGGCTGCGAGGTCAACGCCTGCGGGCGTCGGCCCTCAATTCGGCATAGAACTGCGCGTGCCATTTGCTGGCGTTCGATGGTGACAGGTTGAATTCGATAGGCAGGGAGGAGGGGTCCGCCGTAATCCGTCCGGGCGGGCACTTGTAGGGGCGCAGGCCGGTCAATCCCCGTTCGTTGTAGTCGTAGGGATAGAGCCTGCAGATCAGTGGCCGAGTGTCGATGTCGAGCACGCAGCCGTGCTCCGCAAGAAACAGACAATCACCCTCGGGCCTTTTCCGGACCATGCGCCGCGTCCCGTCTTCGCGGCAGGTGTAACTGTCCCAGTTCGGGTCTTCGTCCTGGCCATAGTCGTCGGACATGGCTCTCCGGTACTCGTGGAAATCGTGGTAGCCAGCCGATTCGATCCTCTCGATATCCGCTTTTGTGATGATAATGTCGCTTCTCTGGCAGCAGGTCTTTCCCGCTGCCGCGCATTCGGTGCACAGACCCATGGCGGTCCTCCAAGTGTGGTAGCTGTACCATCGCCAGAAGGCCTGCGCAAGGCCACGGAAGGGGGTTTGTCCGCTGAAGAAGCGGCCGAGTTTGACAGCCTGGACCCCATTGACCATATCGACCGCGCGCTCTCTGCGCTCGGCCATTCCGTGGACCGGATTGGCGGGATTCGGGCTCTGTGCAGGCGGTTGTCCGACGGGGACAGGTGGGACCTGGTGTGGAACATCTGCGAGGGTCATCTGGGCGATGCCAGAGAATCCCAGGTTCCGGGGCTGCTCGACGCGTTCGGGATCCCGTACGTCTTCTCCGGGCCGCACACGCTGACGCTGTGCCTCCACAAGCCGTGGAGCAAGCGCGTCCTGCGCGACGCCGGCATCCCGACCGCGCGTTTTCAGGTCGTCAGAGGTCGCAGGGACCTGTCCCGCGTGGACATCCCATATCCCCTCTTCATCAAGCCAGTGGCTGAAGGCAGCGGGAAAGGCGTCACTGCGGAATCCCTGGTGAATGAGCGTTCCGATCTGGAGAGCAGGTGCATGGCGCTCATCGGTACGTTCGGTCAGCCCGTGCTGGTCGAAGAGTACCTGCCGGGACGGGAGCTGACGGTCGGCATCCTGGGAACGGACGACGACGCGGCTGTGGCCGGGGTGATGGAGGTCAGCATCCCACCGGACGCGGAAAGGAACGTCTACTCCTACCACTACAAGTATGTGGACGAAGCAGCGGTGGTCTACCGGCTGGTCAACGACAGTGCGGCGGTCCGGGCCGGCGAGCTGGCGCTTGGCGCCTGGAGACTGCTCGGCTGTCGCGACGCGGGCCGGATCGATTTCCGGCTGGACAGGGACGGCAGTCCCTGTCTGATCGAGCTGAACCCGCTCGCGGGACTAAATGCGGTCCACTCCGACCTGCCCACACTCTGCGGGTTCGCGGGCATCGCCTACACTGAGATGATTCGGAGGATCGTCGAGTCGGCGATGAAACGGTGTCGCCTTAAGCCATAGCCTTCGCCGCGCCGGGGTCTCGTACGACCGTGGCCGATGGG